>JAIRKV010000009.1 GCA_031259935.1 Prevotellaceae bacterium
TACATTGTAACTTTTCCGAAAAAATAATTTATTTCGGGATATTTCACTACCAAAGCGCCAAGTCCATCCCACAAATTATCAAGCGCATACACGTTATTTTGATATTTCGGCTGCACAAACGAGCGCCCGAGTTCAATCGTTTTGGGCATGTATTTGTCGATAAATTTTTGAGTGAAAATAAAAAGTTCGGCAGTAGCAAGATCGTCGATATGGTTGCTGTCGCACAAAATATAGCGATATCCGCCTGTAATTTCCCTGTCGCGCGGATTCCATACAATCAGTTGTCTGTACGGATTTTTTTGGGTATCAAATTCGTCTATGTCAAGACTTTTTCCTGTGCCGCCGCCGGCTGTACGAAATGACAGCTCGCGCAGACGACCGATTTCGTTCATCGTATTGGGCGAATCTTCACTCGTTACAACGTACAGTTTATTGCTGCCATTGTTAGTGTCGCGCACATACTTGTCTAATGTAAGTTCTGTTTCTATTATGTTCCTGTCGACAGGTGCAATTATAGGTTCCATGATGCTTTTAATTTTATTAAATTTGTTTTTATCTATTTTATAATCTGTTTATCAAGCGAATATACTTTGTGCCGTATGAAATTTACCCATTCAACATGCGATTTGCTTTTGTCGAAAGTATAATATTTTACAGGTTCACCAAAAATAAGTTCAAAATTACTGTTTTTTTGTTTAAAAAACTCGTCAGGCAGGTAAAACATTTCTATATTTGCTTTTATTCCTGCTTTTTTTCTGATATTTGCCAAACGATAAAAAAAACTTGAATTTTTTCCTGAAAAATAAACAGGAACAATATCTCGTTTATATTCTATCGATTTGCCTATTATATTTTTTTTCCAATCCAAATCAACAATTTTTCCTTTTATTTTTCGCGAACACAAGCCTGCCGGAAAATATAAAATTTGACAGTCGGAAGCGTATGCATCGTTTGTTTTTTGCATATAATCAACTGTTTGGCGTCCGTGTTTATTAACGGGAATAAAAACAGGCTCAAGCGGTTTAAGGTTCATTAAAATATCATTTACAATAAATTTTACATTATTGTTAAAATGTTTTCCTATTGCGCTCATCAGCACAAGCCCATCAAGCGCTCCAAGCGGATGATTGGATGCAAAAATGAAACGCGAGCCTTGCGAATTGTCGATACCGTCGAGCCCTTCGGCTGTGTACGATACATTTAATTCATTAAGCGTTGCATTCACAAAATCTATTCCTTTATTGTGTCCGTATTTGGACAGAATATTGTTCACTTCGCATTCGTGAACAATGCGCTTGATGTAGCGCAAAATAAATCGCGGCAACGCTTTCGCCAGAAAAGGACTTTTCGATTTTATAATTTTTTCTATATCAACAAGCAGTTGTTCGTTTTCCATGATTCGGTAATAAAAACAATTGTGCAAATTTAATGGAAAATTTATGAAATTAAATTAATATCACATAATATTTTTATAAACGGCAATTCCAATAACCTGTCAAATATATGCGGCAGCAACAAAATCAAGTGATAATTGTCGGTCGGTAAAAGTTTTTCAAATCAAGGAAATAAACATTAATGCTTAGGCAATGTGTTGATTTTGCATGTGAAAATTAATTTTACCTGTCAAACAGGAATTATTTCGTACCTTTGCGACTTTAACAACTTCTATTTTATCTGCTGCAATAATAAAAAAGCGCAACTATCTGTAATAAAAACAAACAGATGCATTATAAAAATGAAAGAAACAAACGATATATTAAACGAAATTGCCGATAACGATTACAAATACGGATTTACAACAAATATTGAACAGGAGTTTATCCAAAAAGGATTGAACGAAAATATCGTACGGCTTATTTCGACCAAAAAGGCGGAACCCGAATGGTTGCTTAATTTTCGCCTGAATGCTTATCGACAGTGGCTTACAATGAAAATGCCGCAGTGGGCGCACCTCGAAATTCCTGAAATAGATTATCAGGATATTATTTATTATGCCGCTCCAAAAACCAAATCACGACCGGAAAGTATGGACGATGTTGATCCCGAATTGCGGGAAACTTTTGAAAAACTCGGCATTCCGATTGACGAGCAGAAAATACTTGCAGGCGTTGGTACTTATGCCGTTGATGCTGTTATGGACAGCGTTTCGGTAAAAACAACTTTTCGTGAAACGCTTGCAGAAAAAGGAATAATTTTCTGTTCGTTCAGCGAAGCCGTTCGCGATTATCCCGATCTTGTAAAAAAATATCTCGGCTCTGTTGTTCCCTGTACCGATAATTATTTTGCAGCGTTAAATTCCGCAGTATTCAGCGATGGTTCATTCTGTTTTATACCTAAAGGCGTTCGCTGTCCGATGGAATTGTCGACATACTTTCGTATAAATGCCGCAAATACAGGACAGTTTGAACGCACTCTTATCGTTGCCGACGAAGCAAGTTACGTGTCGTATCTCGAAGGCTGCACTGCGCCGCAGCGCGATGAAAATCAACTTCATGCAGCAATTGTCGAAATTGTTGTAATGAAAGATGCCGAAGTTAAGTATTCGACTGTGCAAAACTGGTATCCGGGCGATAAAAAAGGTAAGGGCGGAATTTTTAACTTTGTTACAAAACGCGGAATCTGCAAAGGCGACCGCGCCAAATTATCGTGGACGCAAATAGAAACAGGCTCTGCAATAACATGGAAATATCCAAGCGCAATTCTCAAAGGAGATGATTCGAGCGCCGAATTTTATTCGGTTGCTGTTACAAACAATTTTCAGCAAGCCGACACAGGCACAAAGATGATTCATATCGGACGAAATACCAGAAGCCGGATAATATCGAAAGGAATATCGGCAGGACACAGCCAAAATTCGTATCGCGGGCTTGTGAAAGTATTGAAAAATGCCGAAAATGCACGAAATTTTTCACAGTGCGACAGCCTGCTGCTCGGCAGTAATTGCGGAGCGCATACATATCCATACGTTAATATCGAAAACAAAAATGCAATAATAGAACACGAAGCCACAACATCCAAAATAGGCGAAGACCAGCTTTTTTATTGCAACCAGCGAGGATTGAATACCGAAGATGCCGTGAGCCTTATCATAAACGGTTATGCAAAGGAAGTGCTGAATAAACTGCCGATGGAATTTGCCGTTGAAGCTCAAAAATTATTGCAAATATCGCTCGAAGGAAGCGT
>JAIRKV010000038.1 GCA_031259935.1 Prevotellaceae bacterium
TCCGAACGACAGTTACAGAGATTTCAGAGGGCTGTTTAAATTAAAAATTAATGGCGAAGAATTATTTTGTCGTCTTGAAAAAATCAACGACTACAATCCCGAAAGCGGAGCATCTGCCAGATGCCAGTTTATAAAAGAGAGGTGAGCATGAAAGATTATTTATTTTGTAAGTTTTTTTTGCTCTTTGCCTTACGTTTGGGAGTGATTAATATCAAAGCAAGTATTATTACTGTCGAAACGGCAATTATTACAGGAATATCATCACTATCAATTGAAATTCCATTTTCCAGAGTATTAATAAAACAAGCAAGAAATATAGCAGATAATATAGACAGACAGGCTGTTATAGACTCTGATAATTCTACTTCCTATACTAATATCGGCAGTTTAGTGAAAGCACATCGACCCAAAGTAATTCCAAAAGATGAAGTGGCAAAATTGCTGCCATAGGTACATATAGCCATTAGTAATGCCAAACGTATGCTGTTAGATATATGCCACGACATTAAGCCTGAATATCTGCAAAATTATCTCCACGAATTTTGTTATAAGTTCAACCGCAGGTATTTTGGTGAACAATTGTTTGACAGACTTTTAATAGCTGCTGTATCATACAAAAATCAGTTTAGGTATAATATTAAGTAATCATTTAATTTTTAAAATCGTATTTATTTTATACTTTTGTAAAAAAATTTTTATATGATAGACGACAATCAAATTAAAGAGCTTGCTGTATGCACAATATTAACCGAGGCTGATGCCGTACGCAAATTAGCCGAATTTGTTGACGGCAGTTTTGCGGATGCCGTAAAATTTATTTACGGTATAAAAGGTCGCGTTATTGTTACTGGGATAGGAAAAAGCGCAAATATTGCCGTAAAAATAGTTGCTTCGCTTAATTCGACCGGAACGCCATCAATATTCATGCACGCCGCCGATGCCATTCATGGCGATCTTGGAATTATTCAGCCCGAAGATGTTGTGATTTGCCTGTCGAAAAGCGGCAATACTGCCGAAATAAAATTGCTGATTCCTCTTATTCAAAAAATGGGAAATAAAATAATCGCTCTGGTTTCCAATACTGATTCGTATCTGGCGCGGCAAGCCGATTTCATATTACGCGCAACCGTTACCGAAGAAGCCTGCCCCAACAATCTTGCTCCTACATCAAGCACAACGGCTCAACTTGTGATTGGAGATGCTTTGGCTGTCTGTCTTTTGAAAATGCGGGGATTTTCAGCCGACGATTTTGCCCGCGTACATCCGGGCGGCTCGCTGGGGAAAAAATTATATACGCGCGTTGGCGATATTATGAGCAAAGCCAGACCGCAGGTAAAAAGTACGGATGTAATACGCAATGTGATTATAGAAATTTCGTCGAACTATCTTGGCTGCACTGCCGTTGTAGATGATTTTGGGAAAATCACGGGAATTATCACAGATGGCGACCTGCGGCGAATGCTGCAGCGCGAGATTGATACAAAAACGCTTTGCGCCAAAGATATCATGAGCCTGAATCCTAAAACGGTAGACGCCGGCGATCTGGCGATAAAAGCATTTACAAACATGGAAAAAAACAAAATAACGCAACTGCTTGTAACCAACGAAAATAAATATGCAGGCGTAATTCACATACACGACATTTTACGCGAGGGTATAGTGTGATATTTTGACAAATTTTTTCGCAGAGAGCGATTAACTATTCATGTTTTCGGCATAAAGTTCGACAACGTGCTTCACTTCCACGCTGTCGCCGTTTTGCGAAAGCATGTCCATAAGTTGCAGCATACATGCCGGACATGCCGTAGCCACAATGTCGGGGTTCACCGAAACGATACTGTTTCTTTTCCGCTGTCCGATTCTGTTCGAAAGTTCGTGCTGCGTCAAAGTGAAACTGCCTCCACTGCCGCAGCATCTGTCGGCTTCGGGCATTTCTACAAATTCAAGCCCCGACAGATTTTTTAATATTTTGCGCGGTTGAGTAAATATTCCCAGTGTTTTTTTCAAATGGCACGAGTCGTGATATGTAACTCGGCGTTTATCCGTTTCATGCTCCGAAACCGTAAAGTCCGCATTTAAAACATCAACTAAAAATTCGGTAATGTCCATCGCTCTGTCATGTATTTTTTCAATCTGCATCTGCTCGTCTGCCGTAAAATCGCTTTTGAAACGGAACCAGTTTTCCTTAATGCTCGAAACGCAGGTGGCGCAGGGAGAAACCAGATAATCAAAATCGGCATCCTTAAACAAGGCAAGATTCTTTTTTACCAGACGCTTGAACGAAATATAATCGCCCGAAACCAAATTCGGGATTCCGCAACATACCAGATTGTCGGGCATAAAAACTCCGACTTCGTTTTTATCAAATACTTTCATGGCGGCTTGCGATACCCGTACAAAAAGTTTATCGGGAACACAGCCGGGGAAAAAAGCAATTCTAATTCCGCTTTTACCTGCCGAAGTATTTATTTTACCTGTTTTTGCCGAAAAACTTTTTGTTTCGAGAGGCTGAAAATGGCGTTTGCCGACAAAAGGACGTAAAATCGGAAATTCAAAAGTTCCCATATTTTTATTGGCTTTGCGTCTGAAAAAACGTTGAAACCGTCCCGAAACGCTAACGAAAAAACTCATTAATCCGGGATGCGGCAAAATAAACCTGAAAACAATTTTTTTTATTCCGCTCAATCCTTTATATTCGGTAATCAAACGGCGGGCATGCAAAAAAATTTCTACTGTTTTTACACCCGAAGGACAGTTGGTTTGACACGAGCCGCACAACAGACATCTGTCGAGTCGTTCGCTTAATCCATCTGCATCTTTAAGTATTTCATAAGCCATATTTTCCAAAAGAACGATTTTGCCGCGACTTACATCCGCTTCTTTAAAAGTTGCTCCATAAACAGGGCAAACCGCCTGACACAAACCGCAATGCATACAGCCAACTAATTGGTCGTCGATAGCCAGCAGTTGTT
>JAIRKV010000141.1 GCA_031259935.1 Prevotellaceae bacterium
TGATGAACGTTGATAACAATTTGCGTAAATCCCGAACGTTTTAATTTATTTATAAGATGTTCCAGTATTGGTTTTCCGGCAAGCGGCACAAGCGCTTTTGGCAAATTGTCGGTAAGCGGTTTCAGGCGAGTTCCCATTCCTGCCGCAAAAATCATTGCTTTACGATTAGGCAAATTTTGCATTGATATTGTTGTTTATTTATTTTTAGCATGAAAAACCTGTTCGATATTTTGTTCACGGTGTATAAGATTAACTTTTATGCCGAATTTTTTGTTTAAATATTCTGCCAAATGCTGCGCTGCATAAACAGATCTGTGCTGTCCGCCGGTGCAGCCGAAACAAACCATCAGATTTGTAAATTTTCTTTCAATATAACGGTTTACCGAACCGTCAACTATTTTATAAACATTTTCCAGAAACGCTATAATCTCGCCATCGTCTTCAAGATATTGTATTACAGGTTCATCCAAACCGTTAAACTGATTATAACGTTCGTATTTACCCGGATTATTTATTGCGCGACAATCAAAAACATAACCGCCGCCATTGCCTGATATGTCGTTGGGAATACCTTTTTTATAAGCAAAACTGTAAACGGAAACTTCTAATTTGTGCTTTTTTAAATCATCCGTAAATTGCTTCAAATTTGTAAGTTCATTAAGTATTTTGCAAAGATACGGATATTCGTCGTAGCCACGATTGAGCAAACTGCGTAAATTGTCAATCGCAAACGGAACGCTTTGAATAAAATGAGGTTTTTTTTCAAAATATCCTCTGAAACCATAAGCGCCCAGCACCTGCAAAGTACGAAACAGCACAAAATGACGCAATTGATTGTAGAAATCATCTTCGGTTATATTTATAAACTTTTTCAACGATTCGATATAATCGGTTATCAGTTGTTTGCGAAGTTCTTCGGTAAAATTTGCTTTTGCCTGCCACAAAAACGAAGCCACATCATAATAAAACGGACCTTTACGTCCACCTTGAAAATCTATGAAATAAGGCTCGCCATCTTTGATCATCACATTTCGCGACTGAAAATCACGATACATGAATGTTGTTGTTTGATTGCGCAGAAGTATTGTTGTCATTTTTGCAAAGTCGTCTTCCAAACGATTTTCCTGAAAATCTATTCCCGTAGATTTGAGAAAACAGTATTTGAAATAATTTAAGTCCCAAAGTATCGACCGTTCATTAAATTCGGGTTGAGGGAAACATATATTAAAATCAAATTTTTCGGCGCCTTTGAATTGAATCATCGGAAGCATTTGAATTGTTTTGCAAAGAATTTTTTTTTCGTCATGATCAAAAACTCGTGTTAAACGACCCTTTTGTATTACGCCAAACAGCAGCGTATCGCCCAAATCTTCCTGAATATAATGCATCCAGTCGGCGCTGTGCATATAAACATCAGGAACATTGATTCCCTGCTTTTTAAAATGTTTTGCCATTTTGTAAAACGCGCGATTTTCTTCTGTCGAAGTTCCTGTTACGCCAATCAACGAAGTCGTATCGTTTTTCAGTCGAAAATATCGCCGATTTGACCCTGATGAAGGCAGTTCGGTAATTTCAGTTACCTGTTTTCCCGTGTATTTTTGAAACAGTGATTTCAGTTCTGTACTCATGTAAATGCAAATATTTTAATTGAAATTTTTTGCTAATATAGTAATTTTTTTGCAAACGAAAATAGTTTATGCAAAAACAAAATATTCAACCGACAACTGCAACTGAAAAAATAAGCCTGTGTACCGCAAACTCAAGTATGGCAGTCGCTCATTAAAAACCAGTTTAAATTGCATGTTAATTGTAAATCAGATGTAGAAAAACAATGAAAAAATTACAGATTTTTGTGTCAATACCGATAAAAACTCTGCAAAATAAACAGCGCTTGCTTGTTATTTCTTGTTTGTAAATCGAACGGATTTTGGCAGCTTGTCCCGTCAGGAATGTCTGCGAGGAGCGCAGCAGAATCCGGCGCAGCAAGTCCTGCTGACTGCTATATTTTGCTATTCACATGAAACAATCTGCTGAGTAATCGATGTGATTTAATAAAAAACCTTACATTTGCATATTTTTAAAATAAACCAGGTGAATATGGAAAAAACATCGAAATTCGATCGCCGTTATCTTGAAATGGCTGCCGTATGGGCAAAAAATTCATATTGCAAACGCCGACAGGTAGGCGCAATTCTTGTGAAAAACAACATGATAATTTCCGATGGTTTCAATGGAACGCCATCAGGATTTGAAAATATTTGCGAAGATGAAGACGGCAATACAAAACTTTATGTGTTGCACGCCGAAGCAAATGCTATTACAAAAGTTGCCCGTTCCAACAACAGCAGCGAAGGATCTACGCTTTATATCACAAGTTCGCCGTGCCTCGAATGTGCAAAACTTATTATACAGGCAGGAATCAAACGAGTCGTATTTTCCGATAATTACAGAATTTCGGATGGTATCGAACTCTTGAAACGCGCAAATATCGAAATCGTACAAATAAATCCTGATTTATAATAACATAATAATAAAAAAATACAATGATGAAAAACAAATTTAATATTTTCTTCCCGCTTTTGTCTGTAATAGTTATAGTTTCAAGTGTATATTTGGGATTCAAACTGGGAATGAATCGCGCTCTAATGCCGCAAAGCGTGGAAGTAAAAACACCTGCAAATAAAATAAACAAAATACTTCAACTCATATCCGACAGATATGTGGACTATATTTCGATTGACAGCCTTGTAGAGTTATCTATTCCGCTGATTATTGAACATTTAGATCCTCACAGCACTTATTTTGTTGCCGAAGATTTGAAAGAATTTGATGAATCATTGCAGGGCAGTTTTGAAGGAATAGGAATAACTTTCAATATGGGCAGCGACACGATTGTTGTGGTTAATGTTATCGAAGGCGGTCCGGCAAACCGTTCCGGAGTTGAAGCGGGCGACCGTATTGTCAGAATTGACGATTCAATTGTTGCAGGAAAAAAACTTGGTTCAAACAACGTCATGAAAATGCTGCGCGGAGAAGCCGGAAGCAAAGTGTCGGTAGATATTCAGCGACATGGTTTCGACAAAGAAATTCCGATAATTATAACGCGTGCAAAAATTCCCGTAAAAAGCGTAGACGTAAGTTATATGATAAACGATTCCATCGGATTTATAAAACTTTCTACATTTTCGCGAAATACATACGCCGACTTTATTGCTGCCGCAACAGAACTGAAAAAACAGGGAATGAAAAAACTGATTCTCGATCTGCGTGACAATACAGGCGGATATATGGATCAGGCTATAAAAATATCAAACGATTTTTTTTCCGAAAAAATACTGATTGTTTATACCGAAGGCTATAATTATCCGCGTGAAAATTTCTATTCACATGGTAATGGTCGCCTTGCCGATGTTGAAATCAATATTCTTATAAATGAAATAACGGCATCAGCAAGCGAAATTTTGTCGGGAGCAATTCAGGATAACGACAGAGGCACAATAACAGGAAGACGCTCGTTCGGAAAAGGACTGGTGCAAATACCGATTCCGTTCGATGACGGTTCTGGTCTGAATCTTACTGTCGGACGCTATCACACGCCAACAGGAAGATGCATACAAAAACCTTACGACAAGGGACTGAAACAGTACAATTACGATTTGTACAACAGACTGTTGAACAATGAACTTTTTGCCGCAGACAATATACAATTCAACGATTCATTGAAATACGTTACGCCCAAAGGAAAAATTGTGTACGGCGGCGGCGGAATTATGCCCGATATATTTGTTGCATTTGATACTATAGAATCTGCTCAGGATTTTTTTCGTCAACTTTCTCAAAAAAATCTCGTATATAACTTTGTTATGAATTATACAGATAAAAATCGCGAAATAATTAACAGCATAACCGAATTTGAGCAACTTGACTATTTTCTCGGAACGCAGAATATATTCAGCCTGTTTTTGAATTATGCAGCAGCCAGCGGAATAAATGCAAAACAAAGCGAACTGGCAGAAATAAAAAAGATTCTCGAACCCGAATTGAAAGGACTTATAGGAAGAAATACTCCGCTTGATAACGAAGGATTTTATCCATATTATGAAAAAATAGACGTAACATTACAAAAGGCGATTGAATATTTTGAAAAAAACGGAAAAGAATAAAAACACTTATTTGATTTGGAAAATGTTGAATAT
>JAIRKV010000149.1 GCA_031259935.1 Prevotellaceae bacterium
TGTTCATTGTTTTATAATTTATATAATTAGTAATCACAAAGTTACAAAATAAATTCCAACTAACAATCTGATTGATAGTTATTTATATATAAATTTTGTTAAATTTAAACAGTTTCTAACACAGTTCTTTGCGAGGAGCGTAGCGACGAAGCAATCCAGAAAAAAACCGTCACGCACAAAATGAAACGCAAAAACACAAAAACCTTATTTCCACCTTATTTCAACAACAAAACAACCTTAGTAGCAAAAGATAACACACACATCCAACCTTATTACCTTATTGTTCATTGCTTCTGGATTAACTCCGTTGAGCTCCGCTGCGCTTCGGTTGCTTCCTGCTTCGCAGTTCGCAATGACGAATACAAAGAAGAAAAAACCTGTTCCTGTTTTGCAGACTTTTAGCCTGTATGTACGTAAAACACGGTATTTTTATTCGACAATTTGCATTTATAAATGTTTATAACAAATGATTTCAATACTTTTTAAGGAGCAACTATTTATTGACAAACTGTATTTTCGCTTCTTTTTTACTGATTTACAGAATCAATTTTACATTGCTACCCAAACCATTTCGTATCCATCAAAAATCTGATAATAAAGTTCAAGTTCGTGACGGTTGGCTTCTGAATCGATAAATATTGCGTTCAGTTCGCCTTCTGATTCGTGAGGTATGAATTTTTCTATCTGTATTTGTTTTGAAAAATTGATATTGCGCTCGCCCATAAGTTTATATATTGATTCTTTGGCGCTCCAGATTATGGCTAACTGTTTTTGTCGATATTTTTCGGTTATGTATTCAGATTCGTCTTCGGATAATATTTTTTTTGCAACAGTATCAAAATTGCGTGTCAGCGATTCAATATCAATACCTACATTTGCATTTTGATGAACGTAAATGCATGCAAATTCGCCCGAATGAGAAATGCTGATTTTGTGATGTGTATTTTTTATATACGGACTGTCATCTTCTTCATATCCTATATAAACGCGCTCGTCGAAAATTTCGACAAGCAAAGCGCGTACGGCATAGCTTTCAAGTCTGCGTTGATGAGCAGACATTAGTTCGATGTTTTCCTGTTCGGCAGTTGGCGTTGCAGCAATGATTTTCAAATCATCTTCGGTTTCTGTAATTTGCCAAACGGCAAGTACGCCTCCATCTTTAAATTCTTCTTTTTTATAAAGTGGCATATTATTTTGGTTTTATCGTCAGTGTATAAATTTTATTTTTTCCATTCCAGCGTTTCCATTAAATGAATAATATCTTTCCGTATAAAATCAATGACAGGAGCAACCGAATCGATGTTTGGTTCTACATTGAAATACAGCGAACCTCGCAAAAAATTTTGTGTGCTGTCGGTAAGCAAAAACTGTATTGGCGATGCTGCATCTCCTTCAAGTTCGGCATAAAGTCCGAAAACTTTTTTCTCGGGAAAAAAATATGCCATTTCGTTTATTGCATCTGCCTTTATAGTATGTCGATATGTAAAATTGTGCGAATCGTTTATCAGTGTGTCCAGATTGTTTTTTACATTATGATAAGTAAGATAAATTGTTGCATCGTGTTGAGGATAAACGATATTTAGCCAGTTGTGTTCGGGTTTGTCGTTACGTTCTTCTATTTTGGAAATACTAGAATATTCAAAAATGTAAGGCTTGTTTGCATCGAAGTTTTGATATGTATTTTCGGGCATGCTAATTCTAAAATATCCGTAAGGTTTTGGTGTCTGGATGTCGTTATTGCACGCTGTTAAAATAACGGTAAACGATACTATAAGGATTTTTATATTAATTGTCGTTTTTGCTGTCATCATCCTGTGATTTTACGATAACTTTAATTTCTTTTATGCGTTTTGCATCTCTGCTTTCAATTTTCAATACGAACTGTTTGAAATTAATTTCTTTGCCGCCTGCAGGTATTTCGCCGCATATTTCGAGTATTAATCCTGCAAGAGTTTCGGCATCTCCGTTGATTTCGTCAAAATAATCGTTGCCGAGGTTCATTATTTTGCAAAAATCGTTTAAAGATATTTTTCCTTCAAACAGATAAGTGCTTTTGTTTAATTTCGTAAACAGTTTCTGACTTTCATCGTTTTCATCGGAGATTTCGCCTACAATTTCTTCCAAAATATCTTCCAAAGTAATTATTCCGCTTGTTCCTCCGTATTCATCAACAACTACAGCCATGTGAATGCTTTTTTGTTGAAATTCTTTAAGAAGGTCGTTTATTTTTTTGTGTTCGGGAACAAAATATGCTTCGCGTATCAGTGATTGCCAACCGAAATTTTCATCTTCATTCAGATACGACAACAGGTCTTTAACAAAAAGAAGTCCTTTAATATTGTCAAAATTTTCTTCATACACAGGTATTCGCGAATATCCGCAATCGACCACAAAAGTTAAAAGTTCTTTAAAATCAGATTTAATATCAACAGCGTAAACATCAATACGCGGATGCATAATATCTTTTACTTCGATATTTGTGAGTTCGACAATGCTTTTCAGAATTTTCTTATCGACTATCGACTTGTCCGTAAAATCAATAGCATCAGACAAATCATCTATCGACACGTTTGATTTTCTTTGACTGAATTTTTTATTCAGCAGCGATGTCGTTCTCATTAAAACATGACTTAACGGTTTGGCTATCTTCACCATAATTACAAGAGGTTTGGCAACAAAATGAAACGAATTTGCAGGACGGCTTGCCGTTAAAAGTTTGGGAATAACTTCGCAAAACAAAACGAGAATGAATGTGATAAGCACAACTTCGATAATAAATCCAAGTAAAATATTTTCGCCGAAATTTATTAACGAATGTGTAAGATATGTAGAAATTAATATTATGGCTATATTTATGAAATTATTGAAAATCAAAATAGTTGCCAACAGATAATCCTGTTTTTCGAGCAGTTGATTAAGATAAACGGAAATTTTGCTTTTATGTTTTTTAATTTCGTCGATATCCTGCGGCGATAGCGAAAAGAAAGCGGTTTCGGAACCTGACACCAGCGCCGACATAAAAATAAAAGTCAATAAAAGGACAAAGCCAGCCAGATGTCCTGAATTCAGTTGATCAAATGCAATACCTAAAACGTAACTCGGAGGTTCCAAATTTTAATAATTTTAAATTAAATATAATCTCAAAACACATTTTCATGTGTTTTCAAACGCAAAGGTATATTTTTTTTTGATTTTTCAAAAAATCAGAATATTTTTTTTGCATTATAAATACCCGAATTAGCAGATTACATAGTCGCTCCTTAAAAATAAAAAAAATCAGCAATAATACGACATTATTTCTGTCGATTTTGTTTTTACATAAAAGCAAGCAGCACGTCATTGCGAGCGAAGCGAAGCAACCGAAGCGTAGCGGAGTTCAACGGAGTTAATCCAGATTTGTGCTTTGTGTTCTTTCTGGATTGCTTCGTCGCTACGCTCCTCGCAATGACGAACAAAAGAAGAAAAAACCTGTTCCTGTTTTGCCGACCTTTATGTAAAACACAGTATTTTTATTCGATAATTTACATTTATAAATGTTTATAATAAATGATTTCACCACTTATTAAGGAGCGACTACATATAAACAAACCGATAGTTTTCTTTAAAACAGCATCTTCGCATAAATTGATAAAATGCAGATTGAATTAACAAAAATATTATCATTTTAACAGTTCAATCATTTATTTGCTTTATCTTTGCAATCAATTTAATCGGATTGAATAATGAAAAAAATTGGTTTTTGGATATTTGTTTTTATTATTGCATGTAAACCTGTATTTTCGCAAAATAATTCGACTGATTTTCAAAGATTTGTCGAATACGTTGATACGATGAAATTACATGATAATGATTTGACCAATGCTGTTTGGAGCGTTTCGGTTGCAGATGCACAAAGCGGCGAAATTTTGTTTGAACACAATTCACAGTACTGTTTGCTGCCTGCATCAAATATGAAAATCGTAACTTCGGGAATAGGATTATTGTTGCTTGGCGCCGATTATACGTTCAAAACAAAACTTGAATATACAGGTGATATTGTCGACTCCACACTTGATGGCAATATTTACATCACAGGCGGAGGCGATCCATCGCTCGGGTCTGCCGTTTACGAAAATACCGTTCCCGATACAGTTTTCAGCAAATGGTTGCAGGCTGTTAAAACTCTTGGAATAAACAATATAAAAGGCAGAATTATTGCAGACACACGTTTTTTTGATGACGAAAATCGTCCCGGTTCATGGGAATTTGATGATATAGGAACCGATTACGGAGCCGGCATCAGCGGAATTCAATTTGCCGACAATAAATGTAAATTATACATAAAGCCGGCTGCAAGCGTTGATAAAAAACCAAGTCTCGACAGCGTTAGACCTTATATTCCCGAAATTTTGTGGGAAAATTATCTTGTATCAACCGACAGTATAAATGATACAGGTATAAATATATTCAGTTCTCCGTACTCGCAGCGTGCATTATTAACAGGTAAAGTTTTGACAAATTCGCACAGCAAAACTGTTTCCGCTGCAATTCCAAATCCTGCTTATACCTGCGCATGGTATTTTAACAGGTATTTAAATCAAAACGGAATCTTAACATCAAACCGTATGGAAATTTTGGAAAGGCGAATGTCTAATGCTTCAAATCAAAAACGTAAACATTTTTATACATACAACTCGCCTGCATATACTGAAATTATTTGCGAAACAAATAAAAACAGCAATAACAGTTTTGCCGAAACGATTTTGAAAACAATAGGAGTTGAATCAGGCAACGATGGGTCAATTTATGAAGGACGGAAATTAATTGCCGCAAAACTTAAAGATATGAATGTTGCGACTGATGGTTTTCAGCAATCTGACGGTAGCGGATTATCGAGGCATAATTTTGTAACAACAAAATTCTTATGTGAATATCTGTCGGCAATGTATAATAGCGCCGTATATGACGATTTTATTCAATCATTTCCTGTTGCAGGAGTTGATGGAACAATGAAAAACATGCTGAAAAACACGGCGGCAGAAGGAAATGTAAAAGCAAAAAGCGGCTCGTTGTCGGCAGTACGGTCGTATAGCGGATACCTTACAACAAAAGCAGGAAAAGATTTATGTTTTTCGTTCATATTTAATAATTTCGCGTGTAAATCGGCAATAATAACCGCTAAAATTGAAAAATTGATGATACTTCTTTCGGAATCCGAATGAATTTAAATAAATAATAACAACTTTAATTTTAAAATAATTAAAAACATATGATGAAGAAAATTTTAAATATTTGCATTGCCGCTTGTTTGGTTTTTACGGCAAATGCTCAAAAAATTAACATTCCGATTGTTGAATATGATCTCAGCAACGGATTACATGTGATTTTGCATCAGGATAATTCTACGCCAAATGTAGTTGTCAGTCTGATGTATCATGTAGGTTCAAAAGATGAAAATCCCGACCGAACAGGATTTGCTCATCTTTTTGAACATTTGCTATTCGAAGGTTCTGAACATATAGGACGCGGCGAATATATGAAAATAGTACAGGCAAACGGAGGCGAACTTAATGCCAACACATCCAACGACCGTACTTATTATTACGAATTAATGCCTTCAAATCAACTTGAACTGGCATTATGGATGGAATCGGAGCGAATGTTGCACGCAAAAATTGATTCAGCCGGAATCGCTACACAAAAAAATGTAGTTATCGAAGAACGCAAAGAACGAATGGACAATCAGCAATACGGTTCGTTTCAGGAAGAACTTTTTAAACGCGCATTCAAAGAACATCACTACAAGTGGCCTGTTATAGGAGATCCCGAACATATACGCAATGCTACTTATAAAGATGTTGTTGATTTTTATAAAATGTATTATGTTCCAAACAATGCAGTGCTGGTCATAGCAGGAGATTTTCAAACAGAAAATGCAAAAAAATTAATTGCAAAATATTTTGGAGATATTCCGCGTGGCGCTCAACCGTTAAATCGCTATTCTATTGTTGAAAAACCTCTTGGCGGCGAAATTCGCGATACGGTTTACGACAATATTACTTTGCCTGCCGTATTTATAGCTTATCGTTCACCGGCTTACGGTTCAAAAGATTTTTATGTTTTCGAAATTTTGAACAACATTCTTTCACAGGGCAACAGTTCACGTTTCAAAGACAATATTGATGAGAAAAATAAGGCTACACAAACCGCTTCGTTAGCAATGCCTTTGGAAAATCCCGGATTGACCATTATTTTAGGAATTGCAAATTTTGGCGGCAACATCAAAGATACCGAAGATGCTATTAATCACGAAATTGACAGCATTGTAAACTTTTATGTAAGCGCCGAAGAACTGCAAAAAGCAATTGCGACAAAAGAAACGGAAATTGTATCGGAAAAAAGTTCCATATCAAATATTGCTCATACATTAGCAGAATATTACACGTATTTCAGAAATGCGAAAATGATTAATAACGAACTTTCAAATTACAGTAATATTACTCGCGACGACATTAAACGGGTTGCCGAAAAATATCTGAAACCCGAAAACAGAGTCGTATTGCATTACTTGCCAAAATCGATGAAAAAAAACAAGTAAGATTATGATTGAATATTTATTACACAAAAAATAAAGTAAAATGATGAAAAAAAATATAATAATTTTGATAATGTTTGTTGTGTGCACAAACTTTACCAGTGCGCAAACATTAGACAGAAGCATTCAGCCGAAACCTGCGCCGGCAAATGAAATAAAAATTAAAGATGCACAAACATTCACACTCGACAACGGACTCAAAGTTTTTGTTGTTGAAGACCATAAACTGCCACAGGTTTATTTTTCGTTCCAGTTTGATGTTGATACAAAAACTTATGGCGAAAAAGCAGGCATTCCCGATATATTTTCTTCGGTTGCAGGCAAGGCAACTACAACTAAAACAAAATCGGAAATAAACAAATCGTTTGATATGATTGGCGCTCATTTCGACTTCTCGAAAGAATCGGGATTTGTAAGCGGACTTTCAAAATATCGCTCGAAAATGATAGAACTGTTTGCAGATGTTTTGCTTAATCCCGTATTTACCGACGAAGAACTGAATTTAGCAAAAAATCAGACAATTTCGGCGCTCGCATACATAAGCACCGATCCCGAACAAATGATGTCTGTCGTTTCGCAAATCTTGATGAACGGCAAAAATCATCCGTACGGTGAAATGTTTACTGCCGAAACAGTCAGGAAAATCACAATCGATGACATGAACGAATATTATAAAACATTTATAGCTCCCAATACGACACGCCTTGTTATTGTCGGCGATATTACACTTGCAGAGGCTAAAGCCGAAGTTGAAAAACATTTCAAAAACTGGAAAAAGCACGAAGTTCCCGAATATAAATACGAACAGCCCAAAGCACCCGAAAAAGCACGCGTAGCATTTGTTCACAAGGAAGGCGCAGCACAGTCTGAAATCAACGTTTGTTATCCTGTTGATTATAAATATTATAATGCTGATTATTTGAAAGCGAATCTTATGGCTCATATTTTAGGCGGTGGCGTAAGCGGATGGTTATTTCAGAATCTTCGCGAAGCGCACGGTTATACTTACGGCTGTTACAATGAACTTGCTGCAAGTGATGTTGCAGGATATTATTCGGCATCGGCAAGCGTGAAAAATGATGTTACAGACAGCGCAATCAGTCAAATACTTTTAGAAATGCAAAGAATCATCGATACTACGGTATCCGAAAATGACCTTGCAGCAGCGAAAGCATCCGCTATGGGCAGTTTCGGTCGCAGTTTGCAGCATCCCGGAACCATTGCAAATTTTGCCGTTGCTATCGATAAATACAATCTGCCTGCCGATTATTTCAAAAATTATCTGAAAAATATTGATGCTATTACAGTCGATAATATTAAGGAAGCAGCCGAAAAATACATTCATCCGAAAAATGCATGGATTATCGTAGTAGGCGACAAAAAATATGCAAACAATTTAAAACACTTTGCAGCCGATGGAAAAATCGAGTTTTATGATTTATACGGCAATCCTACTGATGGCAATTCTGCTGATTGTGACTGTAGCATTTATTATTTAGCAGGAGCCGTTGTTATATTACTGATTATTTTCATTTTAATGAAACGTTCGACCGCAAAACGTAAACGCAAATTAAACAGACACAGATAAATCTTTATACCATATTTCAAAAATAAAAGTTTGCAAAGTAGAAACTCTGCAAACTTTTATTTTAAAAAAATTAAAAAAATATGCGGAAAAATACGCCGCTATACATTTCCAAATGTTTTTATATCGATGAAAGTGATTCGGGCGGAAATCGAAGTATATAATTATATGTAATTGTTTGTATTTGTTTTTTGCTGGAATTGCTCATTTTCAATGATTTCGTATCTACTGATATTTTTTCGTATAAATGAATAAAGCCGATTTTAGTCCCCGATTTGGACTATCGGGGACTTACTGTTCATTAAATTTATTCATTGATTTACGCTTTAATTCGTCTACGATTTTCAGGTATGGTTTCATTGATTTGTAATCTTCATGTCCAGTCCACGACATGACAACTTCTGCTGGTATGCCGAGATAAATTGAATTTACAATAAACGTGCGCCGCCCGCAGTGGGTTGAGAGTAATTCATATTTCGGATAAGTTTCTTCGTACCGCTGTGAGCCTATGAAAAAAACTTCACGTACAGGTTCGTTGAAGCCGACAATTTTCCCGATAATTTTGATTTTTTCATTTATTTCATTCAGTGTGAAAAACGGCAATGCTCTGTCGTCTTCAAAGTGTGTGTTTTTATACTTATCCAGTATTGCCTGACTGTATTTGTTCAATTCGATTTTAAGACCTTCGACGGTTTTTTTTGTAATCACACGTATGTAACTGTTTTTTATATCGGAACGTTTTAATTTCGACATGTCTGAATATCTTAACGATGTAAAGCAGCAAAAGCAGAATACGTCTCGAATACGGTCCATGTGGTCGCTGTTGAATTCGTAATTGTACAGCCGCATTAATTCTTCCCACGACAGGTAAATGATTTCTTTAATGTCGCCTGTTCCTTTCATTCGCGGGTTGAATGATTCGTGGATATTTCCTGCATAATATCCTTTGTTTTTTGCCCATTTTAAAAACCGCTTCAAATTTTTTATTTTCGACTGTACCGTTACGTTACGAAGTCCTGTTTGCGACTTTTTATATCTTATTTGCATGGCTTGTTTCGATTGCAGGTAAGATATAAAGTTGCTTAATGTTTCGTCTGTTATATTTTCAAATGACAGTTCGGGATTGAATGTTTGCAAGTGTGTTTTCAGGCTTGAATACCGCGAGCGGGTTGTAATTGTCCACGAATATTGCTGCCCGACTTTTTCGATAAACTCGTTGAAAATATCAAAAAAAGATATTTTTTCGTTTGTTTTTCTTCCAGTTTCGATATTAAATTTGTTGCGAAATTCATTTTTGTCGGGAATTTTATTTATTCTTTCAAAAGCAAAAAAGACGTTTTCGACAGCGGTTTCAAACTGCTGTATTTCTCTGTTGATAATGCTTGCGGCGATTTTCTTTTTGCCGTGCGAGGTATTGTTTTTGCAGCGTTGTGTTTCGCTGCTCCATTTCTCAACCTCTACACGATAGCCGATATTGAATGCAATTATATTTCCGTGCCATTTGATTCTGTAACGGAGTTTTGCATCCTGCTTGCCGTGTTCCTTATCGAGCAAAAATTGACAGTGCCGTTTGATATTCATTTGTTTTACTGTTGTTTTTTGATAAACATATCGCCACATCCGGTGAGCAGCCACGACGGTGATATTCCGTAATCTTCCACCAGATACGACAGCCATGCGGTTTGAAACATATCTCTTGACATGTCTTTTTCGAGGCGGTAAAAATTACGCGGATTAATTTCATGTTTGGTCACGAATGTATGTTTTCCTCTTATGATTTTCTTTTCTTTGAGTGCATACAATGCCTGAAAAAACCGATTAATTATTTTCTGGCTGTCGAGGTTCTGCATTGTTCTTTTTATTGTATATTTTTTCAAATGCATCTTTTATAATGCTGTAATTTTTATGTAGCCGTATTGAATATATAATATCGTCAAGTAGTATCCCATCAATTTTAAGAATATACTGTTGTTTTTTTCCTTTACTATCAGATAGGGTTACGGTTTGTCTATTTATTTCAAACCCTTTCAAATCTCCAATACCCTCAATACATTTCTGTATATTATTTTTTTCTTCCAATACATTTTCCATTCCAAGAGATATGGCACGTAAATAGTACTGTAATGATGTAAGTGGATTGTTTTCTTCATTTATTGCTGCGTATGACATGGAAAGTCCTATCTGCATATTTCTAATCTCATTACCGATATTCACGAATTTTTCATTAAAATCCTTTACAGTATTATTGTACCTGTCTTCTATTTCCTTTACAGTATTACTGTACTTGCCTTTTATTTCCTTTACCTGCATGTAATTTGATATAACAATAAAAGTGGCAATAATACCGACAAAGGCAAGAATGCCTCCAACATAATTTTCCTGAATTACTGGAATTAAAAAAAATAAGATTGCGCCAAGTAAAATAATCAGTATTCCCCACAAAAACCAATCAAATTGACGATACTTATTTTTTGTATCTTTTTTATATCCGGTTTTACAGTCATTCAATTTTTTAACTGTAGTCTCCAAATCTTTAATTTTATCATTAATTTTCCTTTGTTCAGAATCAATTTTGTTTATATCATCTATACATTGATTAAGTTTATTGACTACAACATTATATCCCTGTATGTTGTCGCCATTGATATTATTTTGAATTATTGTTTCTTCCATTGGTATGAATTTTTATTTATTTTTTTCGAGTAATCCGATTAATCTGTCTATTTGCGCTTGACATTTACTTAACTGTTCATCTTTTATCTTAATCAAATCAAGCAATTTGTCTGTCTGTGATTTGTTTACAGTAACAGTATTGCCCTGTATGTTATCGCCTTCAACATTATTCTGAGTAATAACATTTTTTAGCATCTCACCGTCGCCTGTGAGTAGCCAATCGAGGTTTAATTCAGGAAAATTAGATTTAATCTTATTAATAGTATCTGCTGTTGGATTTTCTGACATACTATTAACATAGGTAGAACTTACGTCTATCATTTTTGTAAATTTTGATTGAGTAATTTTTTTTCTTTTTAAGAACTCAATAAGTCTTTTTTTAACACTATCCATAATATATTTTATTTTTAAATATTTAATATTTAGTCGTTTAACATTATTTAATACAATATATTATACGACATAATATAATATATTGTATATTTGCATTGTCTTCCACACGTCGATGGAAAAAAATACAACGTTATCAGCGTGCAAAGCGGGTAACGTAACAAAAAGGGCGAAAATGCGAGCGATGTGTGGAAGCAAATCTCAAATTTTTGCTCTTTT
>JAIRKV010000165.1 GCA_031259935.1 Prevotellaceae bacterium
ACGCTTCCACTTGCCTTGCGCAATAAAATAAAAGATCTGGGCGGAATTGATATTATAGGACATACCGTCAAAGCTCAGGCAGGCAGTTATCTTATAACTCCCGACGGTTCCGAAATAAAATTGCAGGCGCAAGGCTGGCGACATACATGACCAATGCAAAATCAAGTCGGTATTAAATAATTTTAAAATTTAAATCTCTAAATTATTGAATTCTGGATCGCTTTATTTTTCTGTTATTTCACAAAACGGGATTGTGCGAAACATGATTTTTATTGATTTACTGTTCGCGGTCGTTTCCAGCGATTGTGCGACCACAGCCAGTAAGGCGGATTGCGATGTATTGTTTTTTCCAAATGTTGAAAATACATACTTGTCAATTTATATTCGGGAAGTTTTTGCGGTTCGGATGATAAAAGTATAAATTTACAGTTGTAATATCCTCTTTTTATTCTTGTTATATCCAAATAAAAAACTGCAGACTGTGTTTTGCAGGCAATGTGTTCCGTTCCCAAAAAAACGCAGGTATCCTGATTGAGGAAATCAATCCAGCAATGATTGCTGTGTCCCTGCGGCGTCTGGTCTGAAATAAATCCGATAACGAACTGTTTATTTGTCTGTTTAAAATCAGTAATGCTGCGCAATATGCTTTTGCGTGGAATGTTTTGTGAATTAAAGCGTTTTCTGACTTTCAGGAAAAGTTTGTCAAACGATTTGTTTTGCAGCGGCTGATAAACCTGTCCGAAAACAAAACGGCTGTTCGACAGGTGCAAAGGAATGGAAGTTATCCATTCCCAATTGCAGTAGTGTCCCAAATATAAAACACACGATTTGTCGTTTCCCGTTTCTTTTATTACTTCTTCCATGCCTTCAAAAGTCATGCGTTTGCGGATGTTTTTTTCGCTTATCGACAGCAGTTTAATGGTTTCGACAATATAATCGCAAAAAAAGGAATAGTATTTTTTTTCTATTTCGACAATTGTTTTCAAATCTTTTTCGGGAAAGGCATTTAAAAGGTTTTTCCTGACAATTTTACGTCTGTAGCGGATGCAGTAATACAGAGGAAAATATAAAATATCCGAAAGAAAATAAAGCGCTCGAAACGGAAGCAGCGAAAACAAAAACCATATTTTACCGATTACATGATACATAAATCAATTAATGATATTTATAATTTTTTCTACAATCGTTTCAGGCGTTATTTGATTCAGGCATTTGTAAACGCCGTATCTGCAAGGTTTATTGCCAAAAACCGAACATGGACGACAAGGCATGTCTGTTTGAACCGTATTTTTGGGATTTTGGTTGTATCCGTAAAATCCTGCGTAAGGATGAGTCGCGCCCCAGATTGAAATTACCGGAGTATTTACCAGCGAAGCTAAATGCATGTTGGCGGAATCCATCGAAAGCATTACATTCAAATCGTTCATTAGCAGAAATTCTTCGTAAAGCGACAGTTCGCCTGCAACCAATTCTATACGTTCATGTCCGTTTCCGAGATTTTCCAAACTGCTGCGTTCGTTTTTTCCGCCGAATAAAAATATTTTAGCCGATGTTTTCTCTATAAGCAGGCGAATAACTTCTTCCATTTTTTCGAGCGGATAAATTTTACCTGCATGTTTGGCAAGCGGTGCTATTCCGACAAAGATTTCATCTTTTTCTTTTTTATCGCCAAATAAGGAAGTAAAGTTCAACGAAGAATCGTATCCCAAATCTTCAAAAACTTTCCGGTAGCGTTCGATGGAAGATTTTAACGGAATAAGTTTTTTATTGTTTTTGCGCGTAAGTGCCTTTTTGTCGGCTCTGCCTTTGTTGATAACTGCTGTTTTTTTACCTTTCAACTTGAAATAACAGTCAATTTCGACAGAGCGCAATACCTGATGCAAATCGGCAACGTAATCAATTTTTTTTGCATTTAATTCATTGATTAATTTCCACATGCCTTTTATTCCTTTGTGTTTGCCTTTGGTATGTGCTGCAAAAATTTCAACATTATCAGGTGCGTTGATAAATATTGATTGAAAATTATTTTTAGTCAGCAATATAAATTTATCATTCGGATAGCGGTTGGCAACAGAATACAGAACGGGAACAGTCATTGCTATATCTCCCATTGCAGAAAATCGAATTACCAAAGTGCATGCCATTCTGTTTTTTTATTTATGGTTATTAAAAGTTTATGAAAATATTATTATAATCTTTATGTGAATATTGATTACAAATCGTTCAAACAATTATAAAATGATATTTAAATACGTAAAAGATGTAAACATTACCTTATTTGCAAATCAAAGGAAAATTTATTTTTTTTCGTACAGTACGGGATTTAACGATGGGTCGTTGTACATTTTCATTTGTCTGTACACTTTCATGTATTTTTTGCCTGCTTCTATATCGTTGATTAATTGTTCTATTGCGATAGAAAGGTCTTTTTGCTGTTCAAGCAAAATATTCAGTTTTTTCTCACATGCGGTTTTATGTTCGTCGGATGCATCGTTACGGATTACTTCCTGTTGCATGTGATAAATTTTTAGCGCAAGAATGGATAATCTGTCTATCGCCCATGCCGGACTTTCGGTATTTACCGTTGCTTCGGCATCAGGTTTCACATTTTTGTATTTATCAAGAAAATAACTGTCGATAAGTTCAACCAGATCAGTGCGGTCCTGATTTGACTTGTCTATTTTACGTTTCAGCACAAGCGCTTCTTCCGGATTTATATTCGGATTGCGAATAATGTCTTCGTAATGCCACTGAACAGTATCAATCCAGTTTTTGAGATATAAAAAATATTCTACTGTTTTAATTTCATAAGGATTTTGTACCGGAGTATCAACATCATCGGTTTGATGATATTTTTCTATACTTTCCTTAAAAATACGGTTGCAAATTTCTGTAAACATAGTTTTGATTTTTGTGATTTTGATTCGTTTTTTAATAAGCTCGGTCAATAAGGTCGGTTACAAATCGTATAAGATTTTCTTTTCTGTATTGCGTTACATCAACATTGTTGAGATATTCCATTGCTGTTTTGAAATAATGATTGATTCTGGCTTCGGCAAGTTGTTTTATTTCGAGTTCATCGAATATTTCCTTGATTTTTTTTATTTTTTCATTATTGGGAATATCGGTTGCCTTCAACAGATTTTCGAGATTGCTCATTTGTTTTCCCTGCGCTCTTATCAGCGCCGATACAAGCAAAAATGTTTTTTTATTTGATATAATGTCGCTTCCTATTATTTTTCCGAAAAGAGATGGATTTCCATAAGTGTCGAGCACATCATCCTGAATCTGAAAAGCCATTCCCAAATTATATCCGAATTGATAAAGATTTTCGCTGTTGCTGATAGATGCATCTGCTACAATTGCGCCGATTTTTGCAGATGCTGCAATCATTGCTGCAGTTTTTAAATTTATCATTGCGAGATAGTCATTGTCGGAAATCAGAAATTTGCCTTCAAAATTTATGTCAAGCTGTTGACCTTCGCAAACTTGCGCCGCCGTTTTGTTAAAAATTTCAAATACCTGCGGCAGATGATTTGCATTTGTTTGAGACACAAGCTTGTATGCTTCAATGCACATTGCATCTCCCGAAAGTATTGCGGTATTTTTATTCCATTTTTTATGAACGGTTGCATTACTGCGACGAATTGCCGCATTATCCATAATATCGTCGTGAATAAGCGTAAATCCGTGAAAAACTTCAATGCCTATTGCAGGCATAATGATATTGTTGTCTATTGTTTCTTTGAAAAGATTATAACACAACAAACACAATATCGGACGAATACGTTTTCCGCCAACCGAAATACTGTATAAAACAGGTTCGTACAGTTCGGCGGGCGATTTCAGTGTAATCGTACTTGTTAATGCTTTGTCTATTAATGACTTGATTTCTGTTTCGGTGTACATTTTTATTAAAATAACTTGCAAAGATAGTATTAAATTATCAAATTACACACAAATGGATAAAAATTCCAATAAAATTTACATCGGAAAGATGTAAAATTTGTTAATTTGGGATTAAATAGTTGCTCCTTAAAAATAAAAAAATCAGCAATAATACGACATTATTTCTGTCGGTTTTGCTTTGACATAAAAATAAGCAGCACGTCATTGCGAGGAGCAAAGCGATTTAAAC
>JAIRKV010000167.1 GCA_031259935.1 Prevotellaceae bacterium
TTTTACAGACAATGAAACGAACACAGCTATCGCGCCGAATATTTACTTTTTTTGATGTAATTCCGTTTACATTTACGGCTGTTATGTTTGTTATCATATTTATTTTTGCATATTCGTACCTTATTGATAATTATAATGTTGGCGAACTTTCGTCGCAGGCGGTATTTGCCGCTGTTGCCAAATATTTGTTACTGTTTGTTTTTGCGATTGTTATTTCAGGATTTTTGAGCGCTCTGATTGCTTATATAATTTTTGTTGTGCGAACAAAACAGAATAAAAAATATTTACAGATTCTGTTTGATATTATTAGTGATAAAAAAGACAGCTCGACAAGTTTGGCAAAACTGAAAATCAATAAGTTACTTTTTCCATTATTCGGCTCTGTAAAAATTCGCTTTCTGTTTGAAAATAAATTCATAACAAAAAAATATGTTCTGTCATCAAAAAAGTTTAAACTGTTTTCGACTAAAAACTTTGAATCTGAGATTATATTTGATTTTCCTGATGTTAGAAATTATGTTTTGAAAACGGTAAAATTTTATTTTGAGGATTATTTTTCACTGTTTTCGTTTTCGCTGAACTGTGTTGCAAGCGCTCAATTTTATATTTTACCATCAAATAAAGGCAAACTTGATATTGTTCCTAATCCCGTATCGCAGCAAAACACTCAAACCCGTACAAATATTATAAAACATCTGCCCGGCGAATATTTGCATTTCAAAGATTTTGAAAATTCGGATGATGTGCGGCGTATTGTCTGGAAAATATTTGCAAAAAACAAGGAACTGGTTGTGCGAATTCAGGAATTGAAAAATAATTATGCATCAAAATATGTGCTGTATGCAAGTTTTTTTAATAACAAAGACCTGTTGTTGCAAACAGACAAATTTTCGCGAGCCTTTTTAACTTATTATAAAAATGCAATTTTCAGCATTTATTCCGAAATGAAAAAAAATAAAAATCTTGATGTAAACATAAAATTCGACCAAACGATAAATGTCGTATCCGAAAACGCATCATTGCCGAAAGAAATGTTTGAAATAAGTGCAGCGGAATGGCAAAATAATTTGACGCCCGCCGATTTTTATAAAGTCGGCGATGTGTCGCTGCTGTGCATATCGTCGTTTGTATCCGATGCAGATGTTGCAAAACTGTTGAATGTAACAGGCAAACTGACTGTTATTGTTTTTGTGAAAATCAGCGATGCATTGAAATCGAACAGGTTGAAGATGTTTGCCGAAAATATTTTTATAAAACCAAAAAACGGAAGCATGGAAGAACTGCGTTTTAACTTTTTATTTTCGCCATTGCGCAAACGCTTGCTGACAAACGAAAAGAAGATAATTGAATTGTTGAATAAAGAAAATAATACTTTTTTTGCTGTATGAAAACGGATAGAAAAAACATATTGATAAAGATACTTTTACATCTGATTTTTTTGTGTATTCCTGCTGTTGCTTTAACTGCATTTGCATTGCGCGGATTGAACGAATATTATGCCGTTCTCGACAATAACTGGTTTGTGCAAACTTGTTTTTTCTTTGCAGGAATTTCTATTGCCTGCATTTTGTTTAATCTGCGATTGCGTTTTTTGCCGATAACGATTGTACTTGTTGTAATTTTGATTGTTATACGAATCATTATTTCAAATATCGAATTATTTGAATTTAATACCTTTTTTTATCTTGTCAGATTTAAAGTGTTTTCAACAATTTTTGTAACAGGATGGATTTGCGGCTGGGGATTTTCACGATTCAAAAATTTTGCCATAATATTTGCCGCAGTCATAGCGGTAATTGCAATTTTTATTACTGTTTCGCAGTCCGAATTTTCGTTTATCGGAATATTAAAAATATTTTTACCGATAATTCTGTTTGCTTTTTATATTGTTTACATGTCGTCGGCAGTTCATAATGTTACCGTATTTTCGCGCGGACGATTTTTCATCTTTTTGCGTAACCTGTTGGGAATTATCCTTTTATTTTTACTGTTGATGTTTTTAGTTGGCTTGTTGATGAAATCAACATTTACCGAAATAGAAAAAACATGGGACAGCAAAACGCAAAAAAATGAAGCCGATGGATTGCTCGAACGCAGCAAAGACAGTACTTACAAAATGAAAGACAGAATGCGTCCGAATCCTGCATTCGGTAAAGCAAAAGACAATCCCGAGCCGATGTTTGTTGCGTATATAGACAATTATTTGGACGATGATCATGAAATTCCAAATCCTCTTTATTTTATTTCGCATTATCTTACAAATTTTGACTCGTTTACCGAAACGTTTGAAAAAGATTCAATCATTCCGTACAGCGATTTGTTTCAAACAGCGCCATCCGAAATTGATCTGTATTTCAGTCAGACAGATACGGCAATAATGAACGTTGCTTTGCAGGATACGCTTACGAAAATTGTTGATGTGGACGTATATAATATTAATCTGTCGCCAAAAGAATTTGTTGCTCCGATAACATCGTTTTTTTGCCAGCCTGTTGCGATTGAAAACGATTACAAAACGCAATTTAAATCTGCATATCGCTCGAAATCTGTTGTAAGCGATTTGAACAGCGCATATTTTGTTTATCCGTCGCGCGACGAACTGTTGCTGATATATCAGCAGCAACGTTATGACATACTTGCGTCCGTTGAAAATTTTGACGATTTGCCCGAAACATTTTACAGTTACTATACAAGTTTGCCTGATAATGATTTTATCGACAGTTTGAAAAATCTCACAAAAAAAATAACAGCCGGCGCCGAAACTCCTGTTGAAAAAATTATTGCAATTCGCAACCATTTTTTTGCCGTTGACGAACTTGGAGAACCTGTGTTCAAATATACCGAAAATCCGGGAATACCCGGAATACCCGGAGCATCAAAACTTGCTCATTTTCTGTTTGAATCGCACAAAGGATATTGTGCGCATTTTGCCGGCGTAACGCTGTTTATGCTGCGTGTTTGCGGAATTCCTGCGCGACTGACTGTAGGTTTTGCAACTGTCGACAGAAGCGATAAAAACAAAGGCTGGTACTGGTTTTACGAAGATCAGGCTCACGCATGGGTTCAAATATATTTTCCAAAATTCGGCTGGCTTGATTTTGATACTACCGTCGGAAACGATGACATGGAAGAATCGCCGCAACCCGACGGAACGCCGCCAATGCAAATAAATAAAGCAAACTTTGCAGGAACAGGAAAAATAACAGCACGCGACACCATAAATAAACTGATTGATTTTGCTTTGGAAAAAATGACCGTGAACGACAGCGAATACATATTTGAATCGCCAAAACAGATAGTTCTTGACATGACTGTAGCAAAGATTTTGCGCGACACGGTGAATTTGAAATTTTCGGAACTTTCGGACAGTGACTCAGGTTTGTCGCTTTCGTTTGATGAAACTTTGAAAGATATAAAACCATCAATAAATACACCAAAAAATGAAGTTTTTGAAATGCTTCCCAAACCTGTGAAAATAGACGAATTTAGAATAGATGTAAACAAAATTGATGAACAGAAAGATGAAAAATCGGATACTGACAGCAATTTACGGAACGACAATAAAAATAAAATCTCGATTTTTGCCGTTTGCGCAATTATTTTAGTTGCAATATTGATTTTTATTATGGTTCTGCCTTATATAATTTTCAAATATTACAAATACAAATCAAAATTGAAAAGTAAAAATGTGAATATCTTTTATATTTATAAAACATCGATGTTCTTGCTCAATCAATTACAATGCGAGCGTAAAAATTTAACACCCTTGCAATTTGCATCAACTGTTGCAGATAAAAAATATGAAACTGAATTTGAAAAATTTATGATAATATATTTGCAATTCAAATATTCGGATATAAAAATTACGCCTGACGAAAAAGAATTTATAAACGGTTTTTATTGTAATTTTAAAAATAAAATACGTAAAAAACACGGCAAATTTGAACTTGTTAAAAAATTTTTGAACATAAAGCAAACATTAAAATTTTATATAAATAATTATGGAACAACAAAATGAAACGATTGAACAAAACAATCAGCAATTGCAGACAGCAAACAAAATACAATTATTGACCGACAATATTGAAACCGTAATAAAAGGTAAACGCAGCAAAATTGAAATGATTGTAAGCGTACTTTTGGCGCGCGGACATGTTTTGCTCGAAGATAATCCGGGAACGGGAAAAACTTTGCTGGCTCGAACTTTGGCTCAATCAATTGCAGCAAACAATACAAAAGGTCTGCAATTCAAACGAATTCAGTTTACGCCCGATTTGCTTCCCATGGACTTGATAGGTTCGCATATTTTCGACGATGCAAAAAAAGATTTTATCTTCAAAAAAGGACCTTTATTTTGCAATGTTTTGCTGGCTGACGAAATCAATCGCGCCTCGCCGAAAGTGCAGTCGGCATTGCTCGAAAGCATGGCTGAAAATCAAATAAGTATTGGAGATATGACTTACAAACTTCAAGATTTGTTTTTTGTTATTGCAACTCAAAACCCGATTGAAATCGAAGGAACGTATCCGCTTCCCGAAGCGCA
>JAIRKV010000258.1 GCA_031259935.1 Prevotellaceae bacterium
ATTTGCAAATTGCATAAATAATATTTGAGGTTTGCACGTAAATCTGTACGCTGTCTTTTTGTAAACCGACAGAATCAATTACAATCGTTCCCGCATGCGGCGCTTTTATAAATTCCGCATTTGGTTCTTCGTGAACGGTTATCGACAGATTTACCTGTTCGCGATAGGGAATGATAATGGATATTATAAACAGCACAAACAAAGTTACGGCAACAATACTTATACCGTAGCGGGTAAAAACAGGCGGAATTTTGCCTGTAATATTTCGCACTTTTTCGCTTCGCAGTTCTATGTTTTTATCTTTTTCATTCATAAATTAATTGCCCAGTTCCAACTGATTTTTAACTAATTCGTAATATTTTCCTCTGTGCAGAACAAGTTCTTCGTGGTTTCCATGTTCTGCAACTTCGCCTTTGTCCAAAACTATTATCTGGTCGGCATTTTTCACGGTACTCAATCGATGCGCCACAATTATTACTGTTTTATTTTTATAAAATGTATTCAGATTTTCCATTATTATTTTTTCATTATTTGCATCCAGAGCATTTGTTGCTTCATCGAAAAACAAAAATTGCGGATTTTTGTAAACCGCCCGTGCAATCAGAATACGCTGACGCTGTCCCTGACTTGTTCCCTGTCCATCTTGCCCAATAACAGTGTTATAGCCCAAAGGCAAAGTTTCGATATATTCGGCAATATTGGCAATTCGCGCCGACTCGCATAATCTGTTCAAATCTGTTTCTTCATCCGAAGCGGCTATATTGCGTGCTATTGATTCGGAAAATATATATCCATCCTGCATTACTGCGCCACATTCTTTTCGCCACCATACAAGATTAATATTTTCAATATTGCTGTTGCCAACAGTGATTTTTCCTTCATTCGGACTGTAATAACCCAAAAGAAGTTTTACAAGCGTTGTTTTTCCGCTTCCGCTTGCGCCAACAATGGCTGTAATTTTTGCCTGCGGAATTTTTATATTTATGTTTTTAAGAATATAATCGGAGCGGGCGCCATCATATTTGAAACAGAGATTTTCAATTGAAATATCCTTATTTTCTATTGCAGTTATATTTCTGGATTCATTTTCTTCGTTTTTGCGCGTATGTATTTCGGTCATTCGCTCAAGACTTATGTTTACATCCTGCAACTGATACGCAAAATTCATTATTTGTTCGACCGGACTGTTGAGTTGACCAATGATATACTGTATGGCAAGCATCATGCCAAAAGTAAGTTCTCCGTTAATAACTGCCGCTGCTGCAAGTACTGTAATTATTATATTCTTAAATTCATTGATGCAAATGCTTCCTGCTTCCTGATTCTGCTGCAGCGACAGCGATTGCATGTTTACATCAAACAAATCTGCCTGTACATCTTCCCATTCCCAGCGTTTGCGCTGTTCGCAGCCTTGAAGTTTTATTTCCTGCATGCCATTGATTAATTGATATACAATGTTACGATTTTTTGCCTGCCGTTCAAAATATTTATAATCCAATATTTTGCGTTTTTTAAGAAAAACCATAATCCATACGCCATACAGAATACTGCCTGTGAGGAAAACCAAAAATATCTTTATGCTGTATATGAACAGTACTATTCCGAAAATAAGAAAACTGAATATCGAAAACAGAAGAATGAGCGTTTGCGCAGTAATACCAAACTGCTATCAATATGTAATTTGTATAAGTTGATTATCAATAAAATATCTTTATATTTCAGGTTGTTTGGATACCGGTTTGGTATAAGAAAACGTTCTATGCGGTTGTGGTCGTCTATACGCTGCAGAAGATCGCCAAGCAGTTTGGTGTCAAAAAATTTCATTGGCAGTTTCATTAATTTTATCAAAAAATCGGAAATTAACGAAATGTTGATACGGGTACTGATGTGCAACAGTATGCGCCGCCGTATAAAATCAATAACCGTGCGGCTAAACAGCAGCATAAGCTGAGCGATAAGCACAAGCCATATAAAACTCAAATCCTTGCCCGAAATACCCGTATCTACAATTGCCTGCGTAAGAAATGGAAATATAAGTTGCAGCAAACTGCCGAACAGCAAACCCAAGGCAAGTTGAACAAAAAAACGTTTGTATTTGAGAAAATAGTTCGACAAAAATTTTATTCGCTTGTTTATTATAATTTCTCCCTGTGTTTCGTAAAAAGTGTTGGAAGGCTCGAGCAGCAGCGCTATGCCTTTTTCTTCGCCGCCGGTTTTTGTACTTAGCCAGTGTTCGCAAAATTCATCCTGCGAATATTCAATCATGCCGCTGCCCGGATTGGCAACGAAAATAATGAATTTTCCACGCTTCTTTTTTATTTTGTGTACAACAACAAAATGATTTTGTTCCCAGTGAACTATGCAGGGCAATATTGCTTTTTGCACAAGAACATCGAAACTTAACCGCCCGCCGACAGTACGCAAACCTATGCGCTCTGCCGCTCTGCTTATGCCAAGCAGCGAAACGCCATCTTTGCCGATATATGAATACGAACGCAAAGTTTCGAGCGAATATGTGCGCCCGTAATGCTGCGCTATCATTTGCAGGCAGGCAGGTCCGCAATCCATTGCCATCTTGCTGATGATAAAAAATTAATTTTGCCATGGCTTACAGTCTGTTCATTTCATCTTTGGCGGCATTCTCGCCACGGTATTTTTTTCGACCATTAATATTAAAATTGTATGTTATCATCAGTTGAATGTAACGGTTGTCGTCCCAAGACTGCTTCCAAAAATAAACATTGTTGATTTTTTGCCACGTTTTGTAATTGTTCCCATCAAAAATATCAATGCACCAGAGAGTGAGTGTCACTGCCTTATTGAATAATGATTTACTTATACCTGTGTCGGTTTTATGCATAGTACTTACATAGTCAGGATATTGATTTCCTGTTGTAATATACTGAAAATCGACGAAAACAGTGATCTCTTTTGGCAATCTGAAGATATTTCTTAATGAAAAATATCCATAAGATTTGTTGGATAAAATTGTTTCGTTCAAGTAAATATTGGAGAAACAGGGTTTTATTATGGCTACAGAGTATTTGATATTCCAAATACTGATATTATGCGTACCGTTTAATTGACACATCAATTGCTGATACTTATTAAAATTAACGAAAGTAGAGATTGTTCGGTATGAATTTTCATTGTCGGCATAGCTCGAAAGTCCAATAAAATCTTTAATATGTTGATAATTGAATTGTACATTCATAAATTTCCAATTGAAAACATAAGTCAAATCGTAAAGAAATTGAGGTTGCAACTGTGGATTACCTTTTTCGTAATGAAAACGCGATGCATAGAACAATCTATTGTTTAGTTGCTGAAAAGAGGGGCGACTGATACTGCTTGAAAATGCAAGCCCCATTGTTGTACCCTTCACAGGCATTGTAAGTGAGAAATCGGGAAATAATGATTTATAAATTTTGTTACTGCTGTTGTGATTGTCCATTAAATCTTCATATCGAGATTTAACATTTTCGAAACGCAAACCGACATTCAACTGAACTTTATTTGAATAGTTATATTCAATAAAAAAAGATTCTTTTTCTTCCGAATTTTTGTAATTATTGTTTTTGACATAATTTTCTATATTATTATAGTTTCCTTTTCCCTGCACATTACTGTAATCCATACCAAAATCAATGGAATGATTTATTTTCGGTATATAATTGAAGTTTATTTTTGTAGCATAAATATCAAAAAGTGTTTCCGACTGACTTGTAACTGTTCTTTGTTCATTGTCTGAAATTTCTGATCCTGATTGATTTTCATTATATTTATTAGTGATAAAATCAAAATCTACTTTCAGGTTTAACTTTTCGCTCAATTTGCCAAAATAGAACATATTGGCATTATGCCTGTTGTTTTTTACTGCCATTTCTGATGGCATTTGTATTTGAGAAAACAAATTGTTGTTTGCTAAAATATTGTAATTTAAATCAATATCAACATTGCCCGTATTTGCAGCAAAAAAATACTGCACTCCTGCTGTATGATTTTTTGAAATATCGTAATCAACACCTATCTGAATATCCAAATTGTTGTTTTTTTTCTTATAATTATTCAAAGAACGCTCGTTCCAAATGGTGTCGGTAAAAATATTCCATTTAATGTCTTCTTTTGTTTTAAGATTGACATTTGCATTGAAAACATTCAAATAAGCATTGAATTTGTTTTTTGTATAATTTAAGGTTAGCGTTTCGTTGTGTCTGAATAGTAAGCCTTGTTGCAGCCTTTGGCGATAGAGAACTGAAAAATTATTATTTTTTTTAATTGTCCTAACAATCAACACGGCACGAGTAGTTGCATCATATTGTGCGCCGGGATTGTTGACCAATTCTATGCTTTTAATATCTTTGGAATTGAGCAGTGACAATTCATCACTATTACGTACCTTTTTATTGTTGATATAAATTTCGGGCGTACCTTTACCAAAAACAATCAGACTGCCTTTGTTTTCAATTACGCCCGGCATCCTCCTGATAATGTCACCGGCACTGCCGAGTTCGGAAATGGCAGTATTTTCAATAGTCATTACAAGTGTGTTATTCTGATAGTAAAAAGCAGGTCTATTACCCTTCACTACCACTTCGTCAAGTGAGACAGTATTATTTTTGAGTGTGATTATTCCCAAATCCTGCTGATTGATTAACTTCTCCATGGTTTCATATCCTATTGTGCTGATTCTTAAGATATAATTGTTTACAGAAAAGTTGAACAAAAATATTCCTGCACTATCAGTTGTCGTTCCAGCCACAAAAGAAGAATCCGTTTTTTGCAATAAAACGACATTGGCAAATTCGATAGGCACAGTGTCTTCATCAACAACTTTTCCCGAAATTGTTTGAGAATTTGCTTTTATAATAGTAAAGCAAAATAGTATTGTTATAAATATATTTTTTTTCATATTTGTGGTTTTTAATTTTATCCTGATACAAAAATAAGCGTAAGATAAAAACAATATTTTAAACTGTAAGCGCTTTTTCATATAAAAATTTATTTTTGCCCCAAATATAACATTTATTTTTAAAATGTCAATAAAAAACATGAACTTTTTTAAAATTTATTATCTAAATATATTTTATTTTATTTTCATTTTATTGAGCATAAAAAATTTGTTTTATAAGAACGATGGCGAGGCTCTCTGTATTCCAAATGATAATGTAGTACAGTATTTTTACTTGTTCCCTTTTACTATTGCCGATTCTGATTTTATATCGCCTGCATTTACATTCACATCATCTTTTTGTTTTCCCCAGCGGAATACTTTCACGAATTTAAAGAAAATACCTTTGCTACGTCGAAAATCATTAAAATACTCATATTTTCTATACGGCGCTACTTTGGAGTTATTCTCTATTGCTTTTGTAAGCGAACTCGTAAAAGGATCGAAACATCCGAAACCGATATAAAATTTGGGGTGAACGTAAAAAAGAGTAATCTGTTCGCCACCTTCGCCGCGAGTAAGAGTTTCGCCAAAAAAAACATCATTGTAATGATGAAAAAAACTGTAACGCAATTGCCATCTTTTATAATAAAAATTAGCTCTGCCATAAAAACGAAAAATAGATTCGTGATGTTTATATGTGTTCCCATAACTGAAATATCTGTCGAATGCACCGTACACATACATACTTAAAAAATTCCACAGTTTCGTTACTCCGAAAGTAAAAGATGACGACAGCTTTTGAAAATTTTTGTGATTCTCTACAGCGCGAATAATATAATAATTATCCAAATACGAATTTTCCATCACAGGCTTTGCTGTATATCTATATGCTATTTGTAAAGACAGTTGTATTTTTTTTGATTCAAAATCATATAAAATTCTTCCATAATAATATTTTGGAATTTGAATATAAGGATTTCCACGACGAATTTGTAAAGAATCAATAAACTGGTCAATATTACTGAAGTCAGATAATTCAGGGAAACTGTTATATCCAAACATGGCGTAAGAATATATGCGACTTTTGTCATCAAAACTGTATATGCCTGTCAGCCCACTTGAAAAATTGTATTTATTTATCTTGACCGTTTCCACAGAATGACCGTTTCGGTATAATGAAAACGATGTATATAACATCCATTTTTTATTTAAAAACCCTGCAGAAGTTGCTAATGTACTTCTATTTAAATAAATTAGAGAATTAACATCCTGTACATTGTTTTGATAAATATTTTTGGTTCGAACATGATTGTGTCTCAAATCTCCGGAAAGTTCAAATTGCCATCCTGAATTTCCCAAATCAATCATATTTTCGTACGAAATATTAGCTGAATATATTTGTTGTTTTTCGTCAACATCCGAATAAAAATAATTTTCAACCGTATTGTCGCTCAAACGTTCCTGATAATCCCGCTTATAATTACGCTGAAAATATCCACCCGAAAGGCTTGCATACAATATTTGATTTTTGCCCAAAGGCTCTTGATAATAAAGGCGTAAGCGAGGAGTAAAGGCAGTATTACGCGAATTATCGGTCATAACCAAGGTATCTGCATTGGCGCTTGTAATAAGATGACTTTTAAAATTATTATCGGGAAAATTCTCTATTTCACTGCTTAATGAAACATCAAATATTCTGTCGTTTTTAAAATAATTATATCTGAAATTAAAATTTTGAATCAAATATCTGAAACGTGCCGGCATTCCAATTTCTTTACGTTGTATGGTTGAATTGTTTAAATGAAAAATTTCCGCATTATCACGCCACTGTGATTTAAAATCGCGAAATTGAGGCATATACCATATTGAAAATTGAGAAGCGCCGTTATAAAACTTTGCATAAAAACTGTCTTCGCCATAAATCCCTGTCAAGCCATTGTGAAGGTCTGCGGTAAATGTTCCTCCTTTTTCTATCTGGTTTATAATGAAATTAACTACTACCGCTGCATTTGAAAAACGAGCGGTAGGAACATCCGAATATTCAACTCTTATCACATTTTTTGCATCCAAACCTGTTATTTCTTGCATATCGGCTTCACGTCCGTTTATCAAAAACACAGCGCTACCGCCACCCATAACCAACACACTGTTTTTTACAATATCAACGGACAGTCGCGGCAAATCAAGATTATCAAGCAAAATAAATCCAGTAGGGGATTTTTCCAACTGTTCATTTGTCGGCGTAACTATTCGTTTGCCATCTTTAAATACAGTGTTACTGCCATAAACTACCGTTTCCTGCAATGATTGAGCATCTGGCAAAAGCATAATTTCGCCAACGTTTCCGCCAGCCACGTTTATTGTTTTGTTTTGATAGCCTGTATAACTGAATATTAA
>JAIRKV010000179.1 GCA_031259935.1 Prevotellaceae bacterium
AGGTTGGAGGATGTGTGTTATCTTTTGCTACTAAGGTTGTTTTGTTTTTGAAATAAGGTGGAAATAAGGTTGTTGTGTTTTGGTATTTCATTTTGAGCGTAACGGTTTTTCTGGATTAACTCCGTTGAGCTCCACTGCGCTTCTGGATTGCTTCGGGCTAACGCCCTCGCAATGACGAACAAAAATTGCATTTATAAATATTTACACTAAATGATTTCGATACTTTTCAAGTAGCGCCTGTATAAATTCCGTATTAGCATCTTACAAAATCATACCGAACGAAATACAAAACAAAAAAAGGCGAGTAATCTCGCCTTTTCTTTTTCTAACACTCAAAACCAACATTAAAACTTGTAGCCAAAACTTATCTGTATAACGCCATTTTTTGGTTTGCTATCATCATCATTATTTTCTTTATTGAGATTTGTCAAACCAAAGTTGTAACGTGCACCTACAACAAATTTTTCTGCAAAAGTGTAACTTAATCCGGCAACCGCTGCCACGTCAAGTGTGGTGAGATCACTTTTAATATTCTCCGAGCGAGAAAAACCTATTCCCAGAAGACTGCCTTCAATTTTTGCTTTTGCTGAAAGTAACAATCCAACCTGAGGACCAACTTCAGCGCTAAGTCCTTCTGCAAGCTTCACTTTCAACAATATAGGTAAATTGATATAATTTAAATTTACCGTTTGATCTACATTAACATCCACACCTTCATATGATGTTTCAAAAGAACTTGTTGTACCCTGTGTTGAAAAGAGAAGTTCGGGCTGAATAGCGATAACATCAGTAATCGTAAATTCGGCAAAACCGCCAACATGAAAACCTAATTTAAATTTAGCATCTTCAAGATCCGTTAGAGTAGCAAGATTTACTCCTGCTTTCGCTCCAAATTTAATTTGAGCATTTGCTGTTGCCATACCCAGTAAAGCAACAAGCGTAATTAATAAAATTTTCTTCATAAATTTCTGTTTTTTAATTAAATTGAACATTTTGTTTAAAAATTATGGCACAAAGATAAATGCTTTTTTGTCAAAATGCAAAATTTTACAAAAAAATACTGAAAATATTTTTATCAATACAAATATTTTGCTGAAATACTGTCTGTTACGGAAAGGCGGAGAAATGTTAAAAAAAATATTATCCGTAATTTTAACGGAATTATACGGCTGCATTTTGTTTTTATAATAAATTTGCAAAACCCGACAATATGTCATTTTTGACATGCGATAATTGCAGTTTACTGAAAAAATTTCCGTATTTTTGTCAAAAATTATTTTGGCATACTTTCTGATAGTTCACTTTTGACTGAATTAAATTAAAAAACAAAATTATATATTATAAATAAATTAAAAGAAAATTAATATGAGTAAAAAAATTAACATTAAACCATTGGCAGACAGAGTGGTAATAGAACCAAAGGCTGCCGAAGAAAGAACAGCAAGCGGAATTTATATTCCCGACACGGCAAAGGAAAAACCACAACGCGGAGTTATCGTTGCAACGGGCGGCGGCACAAAAGATGTTGTTATGGAAGTTAAAGCAGGCGATGAAGTGCTTTACGGAAAATATGCCGGCACCGAGCTTAATATCGATGGAGTTGATTATCTTATAATGAAACAAAGCGATATTTTGGCAATAGTTTAATTCACAATTAATTATTAAAATTTAATCATAAACATAAAATTATGGCAAAAGAAATAAAATTTAATATCGAAGCACGCAACCTTTTAAAAGAAGGTGTAGACATGCTGGCAAACGCAGTAAAGGTTACATTAGGTCCAAAAGGTCGTAATGTTGTTATTGACAAAAAGTTCGGCGCTCCTCAAATTACCAAGGATGGAGTTACGGTTGCAAAAGAAATCGAATCGGACGACCGGTTTACAAACATGGGAGCGCAAATGGTGCGCGAAGTTGCTTCCAAAACCGCCGATAACGCAGGCGATGGAACGACAACGGCAACCGTTCTGGCACAATCAATAATCAACGTAGGATTGAAAAATGTTACGGCAGGAGCGAATCCAATGGATTTGAAACGCGGAATCGACAAGGCTGTAGCAGCCGTTATCGCAAGCCTGAAAAAACAGACTCAGGAAGTAGGCAACAATATCGAAAAAATCGAACAGGTAGCAACCGTATCGTCCAACAACGACACAACTATCGGAAAACTTATTGCCGAAGCATTCAGCAAAGTTAAAAAAGAAGGCGTCATTACGGTTGAAGAAGCCAAAGGAACAGACACAACAGTCGAAATAGTTGAAGGCATGCAGTTCGACCGCGGATATATTTCGCCGTATTTCATTACCAATCCCGAAAAGATGGAAACCGTTCTCGAAAATCCTTATATTCTGCTGACGGATAAAAAGATTTCGACGATGAAAGACCTTCTTCCGATACTGGAACCGATTGCACAAAACGGACGCTCGCTGCTTATCATTGCCGAAGATGTTGACGGCGAAGCAATGACAACGCTTGTAGTAAACAAACTTCGCGGCACAATTAAAATTGCAGCAATAAAAGCGCCCGGATTCGGCGATCGCCGCAAAGCAATGCTCGAAGATATAGCCATACTTACAGGCGGCACCGTCGTGAGCGAAGAACGCGGATTGAAAATGGAATCCACAACACTTGACATGCTCGGTTCGTGCGAAAAAATAACTATCGACAAGGAAAATACAACCATAGTAAACGGTTCGGGCAAGAAAGAAGAAATTGCAAAACGCGTAGAACAGATACGCACTGAAATGTCGCTTACAACGTCGGACTACGACCGCGAAAAACTTCAGGAACGGCTTGCCAAAATGTCGGGCGGCGTTGCAGTTCTTTATGTTGGAGCAGCAAGCGAAGTTGAAATGAAAGAAAAGAAAGACCGCGTAGAAGATGCTTTGAGCGCAACGCGCGCAGCAGCCGAAGAAGGTATTGTTGCAGGCGGCGGCGTGGCTTACGTTCGCGCAATTTCGGATCTCGAAATTCTTAAAGGCGAAAACGAAGACGAAAATACGGGAATTCAGATTGTGAAACGCGCAATAGAAGAACCGCTTCGCATAATTGCCGAAAATGCAGGCGTTGAAGGTTCGATTGCGATACAAAAAGTGAAAGAAGGCAAAGGCAGTTTCGGCTACAATGCACGCACAAATGTTTACGAAGACCTTTACGAAGCAGGCGTTATCGACCCGACAAAAGTTACGCGTATCGCTTTGGAAAACGCAGCATCTGTTGCAGGAATGTTTTTGACAACCGAATGTATTTTGGCTGAAAAGAAAGAAGAAAATCCTGCTCCGATGGGTGGAGCACCCGGAATGGGCGGTATGGGTGGAATGATGTAAAAAATCAAAATTCTAATTCATATTAATATTTGGAAGCCTTGCATTTGCAGGGCTTTTTTAATTTTAAAACA
>JAIRKV010000181.1 GCA_031259935.1 Prevotellaceae bacterium
AGGTTGGAGGATGTGTGTTATCTTTTGCTACTAAGGTTGTTTTGTTTTTGAAATAAGGTGGAAATAAGGTTGTTGTGTTTTGGTATTTCATTTTGAGCGTAACGGTTTTTCTGGATTAAATCGTTGAGAATTGATTACGCTTCTGGATTGCTTCGCTTCGCTCGCAATGACGTCCTTTAAATATTAAATTATTAAATATTGATTTGCTTCGGCATCCCGCTGATTTTTCATTCGGAAGGAGCAATAAATTTACTTTGATTGTTGTTCTTCAATGCGGATTATCAAAATTTCACCCGGATTTAAGCAGTTGCAAAAAATTCGCTTTTCTAAAATACTTAAATTTTAGCCAAAGCCAAAAATCACTGAACCAAAAGATTACAGCCACGAATATCGCTTGCCGTCAAACGTCCGAGAATTTCAAAGCGGCAATCTTCGTGTATTTTGCCTAAATCATGCGTTGCAATAAACGAGCATGAATTGCGATTTGCCAAATCTACGATATTTATTGCTCCGCTTGCATTTCGCGCCGAAATCTTAAAAGGATTGTGAATGTCGCGAACAAGAATTTTCATCCATGCGGGACACAAAAATTCTCCATTTCCATTTGAATACGCCTGCGACAAAAGTTCCGTCATTCCGTACTCCGAATGAATATATCGAACGCCAAAAGCACAGCAAAGTATTTCGTGCAATCCTGCTCTTGAAATTTCTTCTCTCCTGCCTTTCATTCCGCCTGTTTCCATGACAGTTAACTGCGGAAAATCAATCGAATATTTTTCAGCAAAATCAAGCAGCGCATAAGTTACTCCAATAAGAACGGCAGAAATATTTTTATTTTTCAATGTGCAAAGCGTTTTATAAAGTTTTTCGTGATCATGCAGAAAAAATCCGCTGTTTTTATTGTTACTTTGTTTTATCAGATTATCAACCATATAAACAAGCGATGAACCTGTTCGTTCCAGATACGAGGGCAATAATCCCAAAATTGCATAATTGCCGGGATTGCCGTAGAACAGACAGAAGGCGTCGGTAAAACTTTTTTCGTATAAAGCCGTATCTGCCACATAATGAAAACTTTGTCCCGTGCCGGTTGTACTGCTGCTCGAAAAAACAATTTGCTCTTTTTTATCGCAACAGTAAACTTTTTTCGATTTAAACAATTCTATCGGTAAAAATGGAATTTCTTCTATTTTTTTTATGTCTTTAATATTGATATTTAATAAATTAATCCATTCGCAGTATGGTTTGCAATTTTTTGCCTGATGATGAAAAACATCCATACATAATTTTAAAAAATCATCATCGTTTTTTATCGAAAATATATCATTATTCATTTTTCAGGGCATTAAAATTATTTTTATAAAATTGTTAATATTCATTTTTACAAAGCATTTCGCATTTTTAAAACTTTGGACAAATATAAAGCAAATTATTTTTAATTTTGCGAAATTTAGATTACAAGTTAAACTTTACTGTAAAATCAGACCTGTTTACTTTTCTGCAAACATAGGATGACGGTTTCGCTTGCTCGTTTTGTCAAAACAAAACCGACAGAAAATTTCAATGTGTTGTATTATTGCTGTTTTTTATTTATAAGGAGCGAGTGATTGGCTTTTGCCGATTAACAGCATTCGATATATTTTTTTATCTTTGCAGAAATATATTAAACAGAAGTGAATTTATGAAAGAGATAGAAGTTTTTTGCAAAAACAATCAGCAGCGAAAATCATATTTACCCGGAACTACATTACTTGACGTTGCGTGCGACCAGCAGATAAAACTTAATTTTCAAATACTTGGCGCATATGTAAATAACGAACTGAAAGAACTTTTGTACGAAATTTATACGCCGATAACCGTTGAATTTATCGATATTTCCAATCCCGACGGAATGCGCATATATCAGCGTACGCTTACGTTTATATTGCAAAAGGCATTGAAAGATTTATTTCCCGAATACATTTTGACGGTACAACATTCGGTTTTAAAAGGTTTGTACTGCGAAATCAGCAACGGCGGCGAAGAATTTACAATATCGCAGATAAATAAACTCGAACAGTATATGCGCAGCATGGTTGCCGAAAATATTCCTTTCGTAAAGAAAAAAATTCCAACCGAAGATGCAATAAAACTGTTTGAAGCAAACGGATTTTACGAAAAAGTTTTGCTGCTCAAAACACGTCCGCGATTTTATACATCTGTTTATTTTTTAAATGATTATGCCGACCATTATTACGGACCGCTGCTTCCGTCAACGGGATTTTTGAAAACTTTCGGACTGTTCAGTTATTACAGAGGTTTGCTTTTAATGTTTCCGCGCGCCGACGAGCCCGACAAACTCGAAAATATTGTGATACAAAACAAACTTTTTGAAATATTTCAGGAACACAAAGAATGGAACAGAATTTTGGGAGCGCACAGCGTAGGACGAATCAACGATGCGGTGAGGCAAAACAAATTCGGCGAACTTGTAAAAGTTAACGAAGCGCTGCACGAAAAAAAATATGCTGCAATTGCCGACACAATTTCGCAGCACAAAGATGTGAAAATAATATTGATAGCAGGACCGTCATCAAGCGGCAAAACTACTACCGCAAAACGTATCGCAATACAGATGAAAGTTGCGGGATTGAATCCTGTAATCATTTCGCTGGATAATTATTTTGTAGACAGAGAATTTACTCCCAAAGACGAAAAGGGAGAACACGATTTCGAATCAATTCATGCGCTCGATTTGAACCTGCTCAACGAACATCTCAACAGCCTTCTTGAAGGCAAAACGGTTTTAATTCCCAAATTTTCATTTCACACAGGCAAACGCTATTATGATAATGAAAATATAATCGCAGGCGAAAAAGATATTTTGATAATCGAAGGCATCCACGCATTAAATCCCGAACTTACCGAACACATTGACAATAAACGGAAATTCAAAATTTACGCATCGGCGCTGACGTCAATAGCGCTGGACAATAACAACCGTATTCCGACAACCGATAATCGCCTGATACGCCGCATAGTACGGGATGCGCAAACGCGTTCGTGGTCGGCGCTTGACACAATACGCCGCTGGCAAAGCGTAAGGCGCGGCGAAAACAGAAATGTTTTTCCCTATCAGGAAAATGCAGATGTAATGTTCAATTCGTCACTGATTTATGAATTTTCGGTTTTGCGAATTTTTGTAGAACCGCTGTTGCTTAAAATTCCTCCGACCGAACCCGAATATGCCGAAGCCATCCGACTGTTGAAATTCATAAGTTATTTTACGCAGGCCGACGTAAAAGATACGGAGCAAATTCCGCCAACATCAGTGCTGCGCGAATTTATCGGATTCAGCAGTTTTTCGTATTGATGAATAAAACAGTTGTGTACAGTTTTTGTGCTTTTTTGAATAAAAATTCGAATGAAATATTGAAAATATTGAAAAAGATAATCGAACACAAACACGACTTTATGACATTATTAAAAACACAAAATACGACAAATTGTCAGTTTTTTGTGCATGGCACAGTGTTTGAAGATTTGTATTTACGAAAACTAATTGTTTAATAATTTAATATTAGGAGGATTAATTTATGACATTAATTAAAAAAAATCAAAACTGGTTGCCCGATGTATTCAATGATTTGTTCAGCAACGAATGGATGTTAAGGGCAAACGCAACAGCGCCGGCTATCAATGTTATTGAATCCGAACAGGATTACAGAATCGAAATAGCCGCTCCAGGCATGACCAAAGATGATTTTTGCGTTCGCATTGATGACGAAAACAATCTTGTTATTTCGATGGAAAAGAAAATTGAAAATTCAGACGAAAACGCAAAAGCCCTCTATCTGAGACGCGAGTTTTCGTACAGCAAATTTGAACAAAAAATGATTCTTCCCAAAAATGCCGATAAAGAAAAAATCAAAGCAAAAATGGAGCATGGCGTTTTGGATGTTTCTATCCCCAAACTGAAAGATGAAGATATCAAAAAGAACATGAAAGTGATTGAAATATCCTGACAGACAATAAAATACAAAAACGGCAGTTGCAAAAAACAGTTTGCGCATCATTGAGCGGAAATACGCACAGTGATGCGCATTTTTTTTGCTTTACAGAAAATATCATCCTGTTTTTTAATTTTTTTGCATCTTTGTAAATATTTTCAATTTTATAAAGAATATGGTTGTTTTTCCAAATGCAAAAATAAATCTGGGACTTAATGTTACAGAAAAACGCAATGACGGATTTCATAATATCGAAACGGTTTTTTATCCGATAAAATTATGTGATATTCTCGAAATTGTGAAATCGCAAAATAATAAATCCGGGTTTTTCAATTCGGGAATGATAATAAATTGCAATATAGATAATAATCTGTGTATAAAAGCATTAAATCTGATAAAAAAAGATTTTTGCCTGCCCGAAACCGATATTTTTCTTTACAAAAATATTCCTTTTGGCGCAGGTTTGGGCGGAGGTTCTTCGGATGCCGCAAGCGTTTTGACTGTTTTGAACACAATGTTCTGTCTGGATATCAACGATAATACTCTGATGCAATATGCAGCCGAACTTGGCAGCGATTGTGCATTTTTCCTGAAAAACACGCCGCAGCTGGCAAAAGGTCGAGGAGAAATTTTGACGGATATAGATGTTAATTTAAACGAATATTTTTTTGTGTTGATAAAGCCGAATATATTTATCGATACGGCTCTTGCCTATGCCGGCGTAAAACCCGAAAAGCCAAAAACCGGAATTTCCGAAATTATGGCAATGCCTGTTGCCGAATGGAAATATTTTTTGAAAAATGATTTTGAAGAGACTGTATTTGAACGGTTTCCTCAAATAAAAGCAATAAAGGAAACGCTTTATTCAAGCGGAGCCGTTTACGCCTCGATGACAGGTTCGGGTTCGAGCGTATATGCTTTTTTTGACAGAGCAGTTGATGTAAGCGATTTTGAAAAAGACTGTTTTGTGTTTACGGATTATTTTGCTGATAAATAAAAATCATATCATTAAACATAAATTATGAACCGACAAGGCAATTTGCAACGATTGTACGTATATTAAAATTCATATTATCATGCAGTTAAATTACATTTATTTTGTAATTTATATAATTTTCATTTAAATATTTCAGCAATTCATCAGAAACATTTATTTTATATTTACGGGAAATCCGTTCTATATTTATGTTTTTCTCTTCGTCGAAAATTACAAATGAAAGTTTCTTATCTCCTTTATTTTTAGATACTTGTTTATTTGTTTCTTTTGTGAAATTAGCATTTATCCTTTCAAGAGGCAATATTATTTCCATATCTGTAATCAAATCTTTGCGAACGTCGTGCAGCATCATTATTTTTTCAAATCTTATGTCGAATACGGGAAGATCATTATTTTCTATTTCGTTTCCATTTGCATCTTTGCGTACAAATTTTTTGCGCTCGGTAACTATTCCGCGAAAAAACAAAAAATAATTGAGCGTGAAGTAATTTTTATTTTCAATCCATTCCTTGTCGAACATTGAAAATGAATAAGTTCCCGAATAATCTTCTATACTAATGCGCCCGAAAGGTTTTCCTTTTTTTGTGATAAGTTCTTTCGATTCGGTTACAATTCCGGCAAAACATATTTTTTTATTTTTAAATTGCGACAAATCCGTCAAATCATTTACTTGTATGTTACACAATAAATTGATTTCCATTTTATAAGGGTCAAGCGGATGAGATGAAAGATATATTCCTATCAAATCTTTTTCGCGCGTCAAAGTTTCCAAATCAGACCAGTCTTCGGCAAAGGGAATCAGCGGTTTAACAGTGTTTGCTTTGTGGTCGTCGCCGAACAGCGACAGCGTTCCGCCTGCCTTGTCAAGCTGAACCAGATTTCCGTATCGCATTAAAGTGTCTATAAATATTTCGTCTTTTTCGTTTTTTGCATAAAATTGCGGACGGCGTATTTCGGTAAATTCATCAAATCCGCCCGAAAGCACAAGGCTTTCTATTGTTCGGCGATTTACTGCTGTTAGATTTATTCGCGATATAAAATCGAAAATATCTGAAAATGAATCTGTTTGGCGAACGTTTATAATGTTTTCCGCCGCAGTTGCGCCAACGCCTTTTACAGCGGCAAGCCCGAAACGAATATTACCATCTTTGTTTACCGTAAATGTCATATCGCTTTCGTTTACGCTTGGCGGTAACACTTTGATTCCTGCGGATTTACATTCTTCCATAAATTTCGAAACTTCCTTTATGTCCGAAATGTTGCTGGTAAGCACGGCTGCCATAAATTCAGCAGGATAATGCGCTTTGAGATAAGCAGTTTGATATGCTATCTTTGAGTAACATGTAGCGTGCGATTTGTTGAATGCGTATTTTGCAAATTCAGTCCAGTCGTTCCATATTTTTTCTAATTTTTCTTTTGGTCCGAATCCGTTTTTTTCTGCGCCGGCAAGGAATTTTTCGCGAAGCGAAGCCATTTTTTCTTTTAATTTTTTTCCCATCGCTTTACGCAATTCGTCGGATTCGCCTCGTGTAAATCCTGCAATATCACGACTTAAAAGCATGACCTGTTCCTGATAAACAGTGATTCCGTACGTATCTTTCAATCGGCTTTCCATTACGGGAAAATCGTATTCTATTTTTTCACGTCCGTGTTTTCTGTTTATAAAACTTGGAATATACTGCATCGGTCCGGGACGGTACAGAGCGTTCATGGCGATTAAATCTTCAAATTTTGTCGGCTTCAGTTCGCGCAGATATTTTTGCATTCCCGGCGATTCAAATTGAAACGTGCCTATTGTCTGTCCTGTGCTGAAAAGGTTGTAAGTGTCTTTGTCATCAAGCGGAATATTCTCTATATCAATGTCTATGCCTTTTGTCTTTTTTATATTCGACAGTGTTTCGCGTATTATTGATAATGTTTTCAGCCCGAGAAAATCCATTTTTATCAAACCTATATTTTCTATAACAGAGCCTTCATATTGAGTAACGATAACATCTTCGTTAAGGCTTTTGTCTTTTGCCGTAGAAAGCGGAACAAATTTTGTAAGTTCATCTGCGCCAATGATAATTCCGCAGGCGTGAACGCCCGTTTGGCGAACGGTTCCTTCAAGTTTTTCGGCAAATCGCAGAACGTTAGCTATTTCTTCGTTTCCCGATTCTGCTATTTTTTTAAATTCGGGAACAAATTCGATACAGTTTTTAATGGTTATTTTCGGAACGTTGCCATCTTTGTCTTCAACAAAACGGTCGGGAATCATTTTTGTAAGCTGTTCGGCTTGTTCAAGCGGTAATTGCTGTACGCGTGCAACATCTTTGATGCTTGATTTTGTTGCCATAGTGCCGTAAGTTATGATATGCGCAACTTTCTCTTTTCCATATTTTTCGGTTACCCATTTCAGAACTTTTGCGCGTCCTTCATCGTCAAAGTCGATATCGATATCGGGAAGCGAAATACGGTCTGGATTCAAAAACCTTTCAAACAGCAAATCATATTCCAGCGGATTTATATCAGTGATTTTCAAACAGTACGACACAACCGAGCCAGCCGCCGAGCCGCGTCCGGGACCAACCGAAACATTCATTTCGCGCGCAGCCTGTATAAAATCCTGTACTATCAGAAAATATCCGGGATATCCCATCTTTTTTATTACGTCGAGTTCAAAATTTATACGTTCCATAATCTCGTCGGTAATGTTGTCGCCGTAACGTTCGCTGGCTCCTTTAAGCGTCAGTTTGCAAAGATAATCGGCTTCGAGTTTTATGCGATAAGCGTTGTCGAAACCGCCAAGTTTTTCAATTCTTCCTCTGTTTGATTCTTCCGTTTCAAATTCGGCAATCAAATCGTCCCTGCTGTATTTTTTTTTGTAATCTTCTTCTGTTCCAAACTCTTCGGGAATTGGAAAAACAGGCATTATTGCGTCAGAATCAATATTGTACGATTCGATTTTATCCGCAATTTCGCGAGTGTTGAACAGCGCTTCGGGAATATCCGAAAACAGTTTTTCCATTTCTTCGGGCGATTTCAGCCATTCCTGTTTTGTATATCTGAGTCGATTCTGGTCTGTCAAATATGAGTTTGTGTTTAAGCAAATCAGATATTCGTGAGCGTCTGCATCATCTTCGTTTATAAAATGCACATCGTTTGATGCAATGATTTTAATATTGTGTTTCTCTGCAAGTTTCAGAATTTCGGCGTTTACGGTTTTCTGTTTTTCGTAAGTACCTGTATCTGCATTTTTGCGATTTGTTTTATGTCGTTGAAGTTCAAAATAATAATCATCACCAAAAATATTTTTAAACCACATTGCTGATTTTTCGGCGGCATCAATATCGCCTTTCATAATAAGTTGAGGAATTTCGCCTCCGAGACATGCCGAGCAAACTATTAATCCTTCGTGATACTGTTCGAGAATGTTTTTATCGATACGCGGACGGTAATATTCGCCATCTATCCACGAAATCGAAACAAGTTTGCAAAGATTTTCATATCCTTTTTTGTTTTTTGCCAGCAAAATCAAGTGATAACCGCTTTGGTCAACAATTTGTTCTTTGCCTGTTACGGGATTTATTTTCTTGAAATTCTTGTCTTTATCATACAGCGTGCGGCGTGCGCAGTAAGCCTCAACGCCAATGATGGCTTTAAACTGTCTGTCGGCAGGCAAAGATTCGTTTTTTGTTTTTACATAATCTACAAATTCTTTTATTCCAAACATATTTCCATGGTCGGTTACGGCAACGGCGTTCATTCCGTCGCTTATCGCCTTATCAACCAGTGCAGGAATTTTCGACATGCCATCGAGTATGGAATATTCCGTATGAACGTGTAAATGTGTAAAGTCTGTCATTTTATCTGTATATTTTAATATGTTTTTATTTATTTCAGCAGAATCAGATTAAGAGTGCGAATATACAAATAAAATATTGCCGGCGACTTAAATTCGGTCGATTAGTTTTCAACATATTATTATCAGGTTTTGTATTTTTTTGAAACACTAACATTTGTGTTTTAAAAAATATCATTGAATTTAAAATTTGAAAAAGCGAATTGCAGATTATTTTTTCTAACGGCAACGCAACAGGACGTCATTGCGAACGAAGCGGAGTTAATCCAGAAATAAACCGTAATTGCAAAAAAATAAACGCCGAAGCACACAAAAAAACCTTATTCCCACTTTATTTCAAATGCAAAACAACCTTATATCAAAGCGGTATCACAATAACCTAAAATGTAAAGATATTTTATTGATAATCAGTTTATACAAATTGCATTTTGATAGCAGTTTGGTATAAGTATGAAAAACGGATATAATTGTTAATCTGTCTTTTGCTAAATTATATCAGGAAATATTTTTCTTATTAATAACTTTATTTTATAGTGCAGCATGGCAAAAAAACGTGAATTGGTGCATAACTTTTCATCGATTTTGTATATTAAAGACGTATGTTTGTTTAACCACGATGCATTGCATAAATGTAATGCATAGGAATTAATGCTTGCGCCGGTATAGGAAGAGGCAAAAACCTTTTGTGGATAAATCACAATATCATCTTTTAGTTTTTGCATAACGTTGTAATGTTCATCGTATTTGAAGCCGTAATATAAATGTGCATACTGAGCAAAAATATCGGGGCTGGTGTCGATGTTTACACTTCCATCCTCGCGCAGGCTAAAATCTGTTGAGTGATAATGTTCCATACACATTTTTATCCAGCCGTTTCCTTTTTCCGCACCAAGCACGGCAGCCTGAATTGCATTATATGAACAGCCGTATTTTTTGCTGTTTGTCCATGCTTTTGTTCCAACATGATGCTCGATACTGCTGAATGCCGAATGTTGTAAAAATTTATCAAATCGCCTGAATACTTTCACATCCGAATCCAGATAAATGCCGCCTTCCGTATAAAGCGCATATACGCGTATGTAATCTGCCGCAAATGCCCATTTACGCGCAGCGCAGGCATCTTCTACAAATTTAACGCTGTGAATATCAAACTTCTGCTTATCCCAAAGAATAATTTCATAATCGGGCATTATTCGTTTCCATGAATCAACGCATTTCTGCAGTTTTTTTGGCAGCGGGTCGCCGCTCAACCAGCACCAGTGTATTTTTTTTGGTATTGCCATTACTTTAATTTTTATTAATATTAGTTTTTAATACTGATTTCCAGCAACTTATTTTTTCTGTCTTTCATAAATGAATATACTGTCAATCTTGAAATACTTGTCATTAATTCGATTTTATATTTTATTCATCATCTTCGAGCAGTATCCGTTTTTGCCGCGCAACAAACGAAAATCCGTTACCAAGTTCCAAAAGAAATGCTTGCAGATTGCTAATCATTGCGCTTTCCATATCTTTTTCGTAATACGACGAATCGCGATTCAATCCAAGAAATTCCAAAACCATCGGATCCTTAATGATTTCTGCCGGATTTTCGGGTATCCGTTCTCTGCGCGCTACTTCCAGAACGGATTTTTTATCGTTGCTCATCAGCAGACGCTCGTAAAGTCCCGAATTGATTTGTCGCTCCATTTCCCGTCCTGTCCATCCGTTATGCAGGGCTTCGTGTTCGTAATATTCTCGTTTGTCATTGTCATCTATTTGAATCAGAAGACGATACTGCATCCAGTTGAATTGCGAACGCACTGCGTTCGCAATTGGATATGTTCGATAAAACTGTCTGCAAAAAGCCAATTGCCGATAAGAAAATCCGCTGCCGAATTCAGGTTCTATAGATGCTGCAAGATTACGAATCAGATAGCTGCCATATTCCGCTCTTTGTTCGCCTTGCTGTTCTTCAACAAATATTCGTTCGCCAAGTTTCCAGTACATCATAACCCGTTCAAAATTAACGCTGCGTATTGCAATATTTCGCGATGTTGCAATAATGTTTCGTACGTCGGAAACAAAATTGTTGTTTAAGTGTATAATTTTTTCATTTTCCATATATCATCGATTTTGGTTTCGTATTCGTAATATTCTCGTTTGTCATTGTCATCTGTTTGAATCGGAAGACGATACTGCATCCTGTTGAATTGTGAACGCAGTGCGTTCACAATTCAATTGCGTCCGCACTGCGGACGCAATTGGATATGTCCTGTAAAATTGTCTTGCTCGCTCCAACTGTCGATAAGAAAATCCGCTGCCGAATTCAGGTTCTATAGCAGATGCAAGATTACGAATCAGATAGCTGCCATATTCTGCTCTTTGTTCGCCTTGCTGTTCTTCAACAAATATTCGCTCGCCAAGTTTTCGGTACATCATAACCCGTTCAAAATTAACGCATTTCCGTATGTTTTTTGGTATTGCCATTACTTTAATTTTTATTAATATGAGTTTTTAATATTGATTTCCAGCAATTTATTTTTTTTCTGTCTTTCATAAATGAAAATACTGTCAATCTTGAAATAATTGTCATCAACAGGATAACGTTTATAATTATTCGATATAAACGGCTGTGTGTCTTTTTGTAATATGTTTGACGGCTTTGAAAAATCATTCCTAATCTGTAACTGTTGTCTGAAAATGATTTTTTTTCCAAATGTATAATTTCTGCCTGAGGAACACTGTAAACTTTGTATCCTTCTTTTTTCACCCGATAAGTTAATTCCGATTCTTCGTAATACATAAAAAAATCAGAATCAAAACCGTTTAATCTGTTAAAAAGCTCTGCCCGTATCATCAAATCCGCTCCTGTAATATATCCAACCTTTTTAGGTTTGTTTGTGCGGTTAAAGCACTTATTGTTTTGCATCAGTAATAAACGTTTGATTTCCTGCATGATGCATGGCATTTTTGAGTATGAATGTACAGGCTTTCTGTTTTCATCAAATAAATTTCCGCCACAAATGCCGACAGCAGGATTGCCATCTATAAAGTCGAAAAGTATTTTTATTGCATTGTTGATTAAAACCGTATCGGAATTTAACAGCATTAAATATTTGCCTGTTGCCAGTTTTGCGCCCGAATTGTTTGCTTGCCCAAATCCGGTATTTTCGGAATTTTCAATAAAAATTACGTTTTTAAATTCATCTTTTATCATTTGTTGAGAACCGTCTGTTGATGAATTATCTATTACAATAACTTCAAATTCAATATCTTTTGTATTATTAAATATCGATTTCAGGCATTGTTTCAGCAGCGCTTTGGTATTGTAATTTACTATGATTATTGAGACATTCATTATATTAAATGTTATTTGCGATATATTTTATAAATTAATGTTTAGGTATTCATAATCTGTATTTTATAATATTGTAAATATGTCTGAATTTGTGGCTGTTTATCCCTGTTTGTTTTAATCATTCCAAATTTACTCAGTGCGGTTATCATATCCATAACAATATCATCTGCTGTTAGCAAAAAAACGAAAACGGATAATATTCATTTGACGAACTAAAAATGCTAATGGACTTAAACAGAAATTTCCGAATTTATATTTCCATGAACGGTACGGATGGGCAATAATAATACGGGTTGCCTGTTGTTCTGCTCCTTTTAATCCACGTCTTTTATAAGCTTCATATATTAAAATAACATGCCAAAACAGTGCTTTACCAAAACTGTTACTGTTGTTTGATATACCGCCATTGTGAACTCTGTATCTGTATAATATTTTATCTAAAAATAAAACCTGACCGACTTCATCTAATTTAAAATATAAATCCTGGTCAACGGCATGAGTAACATTGGGAGATATGCCTTCTGTTTTGTCGTATAATTGTTTTTTAAATGTAGCGTAATGATGTGGAGCATGGTCATTATAAGTCAGATAGGAATATCCTTGTGGAATTGTTTTATGTTTTGTTATTCCGTAGGGACGTAAACGGGAATTACATTTATAGCTTCGCGAGCCTATTAAACTGCATTGAGGATGTTGTATGTGTGCTTCTACCATGATTTCAAGCGCATTGGGAAGCAATTCATCATCCGAATCAAGAAATCCGCAGAGTTTGCCCGATGCAAGTTCTATACATCTGCGTTTTGTATAACCGCATCCTTTATTTACTTCATTGTTAGCGATTTTAATATTATTATATCTTTTATACTGTTCTGTTATCTGTAGCGAATTGTCGGTAGAACAGTCATCAACCACAATAATTTCCCAATTCGTATATGTTTGAACAAGAACGCTGTTGATGGCAGATTGGATATATTTTCCATTATTGTAATTGGCTATCAGTACTGAGAATAAAGGTTTTGTGTCCATAATAAACAATATTATTTTTTGCAAAAATAAATAATTCCATCTTTCCTGTCAAATCCCAACCGCTTTTGTTCGTCTTCCGGGAAAATATTGTATTTGTTTTTCTCGTCTGAACTTTTTGAAAAACACTCTTCGGGAGCAATATGCAGCAATTTTGTGCCATTGGTTATCAATTTGTCCTCTCTCTGAAAAAGAAAAAGCCAAAGTAACCGGTGCCGCTCCAAAGAGCCGCAAGATGGACAAAGGGCATTGAAACGTATCGGTTTGCCAAAAAACCAAAATGCAGAAAAATGCTTTCCACAGCAAGGACAATACACATTATTGCCTCTTAACAGCCATTTACGTAAATTTCGTGTGATTCCTAAATTCATACTTTTCTGCTTAATATAAAAAACACATGATATGGATTAAAGGGCGCCACATACCATTTTTCGACCGTAAAAAATTTTCTCATACTTTTTATACTTGTTTTTCAAAAATATAAAAATCGGCGAAAGATGTAATGTCAGGTTCATCTTCCTTGAACGGATATTTATTCGGAATATGTTCGATTAACTTGAAATTTGTTGCATTTTCGTCAATCCATTCGGTAAATTTTCTATGTCTCACATGTGAGGCTTGACCATTGATTATTATTTGTTTATCATAATTTGAAGCATATATAATTACAAATTTCTTGGAAGAATGAAATAATCGTTCCATGTATCCCATAAAAGTTATATCTTCTACCAAATGAAAGATTACATCAAGACTCAATACTAAATCAGCCGTTTCGCAGATTTTATCAGACAGTAATTTAAATGTCTTACTTTTATCATTTTTGAATATGTTTGCACAGCGTTTTACTGCCATAGGACTAATATCATACCCTGTGTATGAAGGAAAGTTAAAATATCTCAACTGATTTCCATCTCCACAACCAAATTCAATAACTGTTGAAATATTATTTTCTTTTATGAATTTATTAATTACTTCTGCTTTAAATACTGCTAAACGGTTATATGAACCAGAGCCTGAATTTCCTCCTTTTTTGTATCGTGCAATCCAATATTGTTGAGAAGTAGTAAACACAAGTGGATTATAAATGCCTGCTTTTTTCAAAATCTTTTTAATTATTTTTTTTATCATAATAGTAATTTCTTAATTTTTCCCACAAATTGTAGTAATCAAAAACCTGTTTTATTTGTATATCGTTCATTTTATTTCCAATATTATTGTGATATAAAGCAATGTCTTGATATTCTTCTATATCTATATATTTGTTCCCAAAAGAAACTCTTTTACAGGCAAATCCTTTCAGTAAAGACATGGCTTTAAACCACACATCGTCGGCAGTCGGAGCTAATTTAAGGAATAAATCTTCGCGCAGTATATCTTCATGAAAACATTGCGGCGGATACAAAATGCCTGCGCATCCGGTTGGAAAATGAATCTGTGATTTTTCTTCTCCTTTATATTCTAAAATCCAATCTTGATAACGGCACAATCGACCTTTTTTATCCCATTTCATTTTATGTCCTCTGCCGTAATAAATACATCTTTTGTTTTTTACATACTCTTTATAAAGATTTTCTATCAAGTCGAACGGATAAAGAACATCGTCGTCTGCCGTTACGATAATATGGTCCGGATATTTTTCCAGTGTGGGAATAAGTTTTTTGTACGATTTTAAATCTTTACAGTAACCTATTTCTAATCCTCTTGTTTGTTGACGTTTCAGCAGCAAAGGAATCGTATGTTCGTTAAATTCATCTTCAGCCAGCCATAGAATGATTTTATTGGGTTTATACGTCTGGTTCAACAAAGTTTCTATTACTAAATAGACATCATATATTCTTTTATTATAAGTAGTTAACGAAACTATGATATTTTCGTTTTGGTTATTAAATCTTTCCACTCCTTTTTCCGTAGAATGTAGAGCGCTGTTACGAAGCGATTCCTCTTTTATATGATAATTTATCTTCTGTTCTACGATTTTGTCCATCAGGCAGGTATTGTTAAATCCTTTTACAGCTTTATGTATTATTCTATTTATCATTCTCATTTTATGTTTTATAAAGTTTATTTGTTTGTAATCTTCTGCAATCACGAGATATTTAAAAAGTCATTGTCAGGTCGGTATAAATATAATGCAATCCGTTTTTTTCGTCAAATTCAACTTTTACGTGTCGCCATACATATTTGTCCATAAAGGAATAATTAAAAACTTCTATCAGATGCCGGCGCAGGAACCTTATCATCTTCTTTCGTTCTTTTACGTTAAACGGAACGGGAGCATCCTTACATTGTAAGAATT
>JAIRKV010000294.1 GCA_031259935.1 Prevotellaceae bacterium
AAAAAACATAATGGCGAGTAATTTGAGAGTTAACAGTTTTTTCATTTTATTAATAATATTTCTGTATTTTGTTTGTATTTTTTAATCTGTTCGCTTGTTTTACCGAATCTTCTTTCGCGCTGTTGATAATCGTAAACTGCATCAAACAGATCTTGCTTGCGAAAATCGGGCCAAAATGTTTCGGTAAAGTAAAATTCGCTGTATGCTGCCTGCCACAGCAAAAAATTACTTATACGTTTTTCTCCGCTTGTGCGAATTATGAGTTCGGGATCGGGTATTTCATTTGTATAAAGTTTCGCTGAAATTAGCGTTTCGTTTATTTCATCTATCTTCATATTTTTATCGATAACTTCTTGTACACAGTATTTTACACATTCAACAATTTCTTCGCGCGAACCATAATTAAGCGCAAGCGTCAACGTCAAGCCTGTATTTTCGGCTGTAAATATAGTTGCTTTTTTTAATTTTTCTTGAACTTTGTCGCTCATTTTTGCAATATTGCCTATTGTTTTCAGTTGTACATTGTTTTTATTCAATTCGGGCAATTCTTTTTCTATTGCCGAAATGAGTATATTCATCAGTTCTTCTATTTCGTCTTTAGGACGATTCCAATTTTCAGTTGAAAAAGTAAAAAGAGTTAAAAATTTTATTCCTGTTTCACTTGCTCCTTCAACAGTAGAACGAACAGAATTTAATGCATAACGATGACCGAAAATTCTTTTCAATCCTTGTTGTTTCGCCCAACGTCCATTGCCATCCATTATTATGGCAACATGTTTGGGAATTTTATTTTTGTCAAGTCTATGCATTATTATTAATATAATTCTTTATTGAATCCTTTATATTGACGTTTTTTTACGCTTTTATTTGTTCTGTATGTTGCGCATGGCGTTTTATCAACAAATCTGTAACTTAAAGTCAGCATGATTGTCGAAACCCAATCTTTGTTGAATATGCTAAACGATTTGTTGTTGCTGCGATTTATGTAATAATCTATTTTATCTGAATTGGTTTTGTGAAACACACATTCGATTCCTGCCGTCCACTGGTTTACAGGTGAAAATTTAAACCCGAATCCCACCGGCAGAATAACGCTCGATGCTGTTTTAGTCGAATCGTATAGCATTGGATAAATTGCCGTTGCGTTGCTCAAATAAGGTTCGTTATTGATTTTATTTTTGTCGAAATACGTATATCCTGCTCCGATTATTAAAAACGGAGTAAAAATTTGTTTGCGTTTCGGGTCAACAGACGAATAAGGGAAAAAATTAAATTCGGCAAAAGCGGCGATATTATAGAAATTACGTTTAAATGCCAAATTTACTTCTTGCGGAAATCCTTGCAATCCACCTTCATATTTACGCGAATCGCCTTTTACAGTTCCAAACGAAGCCTGAATTCTGATGTTTATATATTTTGTAAAATTATGTCGGTAAAATAATCCGCCTGCAGGGCTAATCATATATGGAACAACGCTTTCGTTGAAATCGCCGATATAATATGAAATTCCGCCGGCTACGCCTGCTTCGCTTTTATGAACAGGCGTAAGCAATTCATTGCTTTCTTGCGGAAACATCGGAACGCAAAATGTTGATAACATTATAGATATATATACTTTTATTGTCGCTGTCAATTTTTCTAATCTTTTAGTCAAAATGTCAATAAAACCGCAAAGATAATATTTATTTTATGTTTTGTAATTATCGAAGTGTTGATAAACGTTAATATCATTACGAATATCATATCCCCACATTAATTTGTTTCTAAGCGTTTTGTAAAAATTCACACTGTCGGGTTTGATAATACTTATTTTATACTTTGATTTTTTCACTGAAAAATCCATTTCCGATTCTACTTCAAACATTTCATTGTCAGCGGTTAGCATTGCTTTTTCGCCACGTGTTTGCAGTTTTATTTTTATTTCGATATCATCGGATATAACAAACGGACGTATTGCCAGATTGTGAGGCGCAATAGGCGATATCACAAAATTCGATGCTGTTGGCACAATTATAGGACCGCCAACGCTCATCGAATATGCAGTTGAGCCTGTTGGCGTTGCAATTATCAATCCATCAGACCAGTATTGCGACAGGCGTTCGCCGTTGATTTCTACCGTTGTCGAAATAAGCGCAGGCATCGTTCGTTGCAAAGTTATTTCGTTAAGCGCACATGCTGAAATATTTTTTTTACCCTGCGCCGTAATATTTATCAATGTACGATGTTCTATTTCATATTTTTTATTTAAAATTTCGTTTAATATGATGTGAAATTCATCAACAGACACATTTGCTAAAAATCCTAACGAACCTGTATTTACGCCAATCACAGGAATGTTGCTTTTTCGTATGAAACGCGTCGCTTCCAAAAACGTTCCATCTCCGCCGAGGCTTACAAAGAAAGAAAAATCTCCGTTCAAATATTGTTCTTCCGAAAAAGTGGAATAATCGCAAAAATCAGATATGTTTTCCGACAAAAATTTTGCAAACTCATCATACAGAAAAAGCGTACAATTATTGGTTCTTAATACATTCAATATCAACAAATAATTGTCGATTGAATTGATAATATTTCTTCCGTAAACAGCAATTTTCATAACTTTGAAATTTTCGGCAAGTTATATTTTTTTTTGTTACAAAAAGTTTTTGTTTTCATAATAAATACTAACTTTGTAAATAGAAATATACAATTTAACATAATGACAAAATTAAGCGTTAATATAAATAAAATAGCGACACTTCGAAATTCACGCGGCGGAAACATTCCCGATGTGTTGCAGGCAGCCGCAGATTGTCAGCGATTTGGAGCGCAAGGCATAACTGTTCATCCTCGTCCTGACGAACGCCATATCAGATATTCGGATGTGAAAAATTTGAAGCCTTTGGTAATAACAGAATTTAACATCGAAGGAAATCCTGTACCGAAATTTATTGACCTTGTACTTGAAATTTGTCCCGATCAGGTTACATTAGTGCCTGATACACATAATCAAATCACTTCAAATGCAGGTTGGAACACACGAAAACACAAGGATTTTCTAAAAAATATTATTTCAATTTTTAAAAAACAGGGAATACGGACATCTGTTTTTGTTGATACCGATTTGACCAATATTTGCCATGCTGCCGAAACAGAAACAGATCGCATCGAACTGTACACCGAACCTTATGCAACAAATTTTGCAGCAGATAAAGAAAATGCAATAAAACCGTTCATCGTTGCATCGGAAAAAGCAGCAGAACTTGGTTTGGGAATAAATGCGGGACACGATTTAAGTCTTGCCAATCTGAATTTTTTTCACACAAATATTCCTTATCTTCTTGAAGTTTCTATTGGTCATGCCATAATAAGCGATGCTCTTTATTTCGGGCTTGAAAACACAATACAACTTTATTTGAAGCAATTGAAGTAACTCATATTCAAAAACTTTTGCTGTTGATTGAAATCAGTTTGACGGCTTTTACTGTTGATTTTGAGATTTTGCGTCTTCATTATAATTGCTTGTAAATTAAATGTAAAGGCAGGAAATTTTAAGATTTTTCAAAATAAATAGTCGCTCATTACGAATAAAAAACCAGCAATAATACAACATTATTTCTGTCGGTTTTGTTTTGACACAAAAGCAAGCAACACGTCATTGCGAGGAGCGCAGCGACAAAGCAAACCAGAAAAATAAATGAATAAACAATAAATGATATTCTGGATTGCTTCCTGCTTCGCAGTTCGCAATGACGAACAAAAGAAGAAAAACCTGTTTTTGATTTGCCGAAATATAGCATGTATATATGTAAAACACGGTATTTTTATTCGATAATTTGCATTTATAAATATAAATGATTTCAATGCTTTTTAAGGAACGACTAAATACATCTATAATATCTTAATAATCAAATTAATGTATAAACAAAGATTTTTTTGTTATGTATTTCATTTATTTCCATATATTTTCCAGTATACAACAGGTAAAATTGTTACAACAAGAATCATTGCGACAACAGTACCAAAGCAAATTATAACTCCCATTGGCGTCCACAGCGAGCTGTTGCTTATTATCATCGGAATAACGCCGACAGCCGTTGTAGCCGATGTCAGAAATATCGGCAGCATACGCCGTTTTCCTGCATCATATATTGCATTGCGCGCAGTGAAATGATAGCGTTTTCGTAAATTTTCGGCATGTTCGAACATTATTATTGCGTTACGGACAATTATTCCCATCAGGCTGATAATTCCTAACACACAAGTCAATCCAAATTCCAGATTGAAAATTAACAATCCTGTTGCAGCGCCCAATAAACACAAAAGTATCGACAATAATGCAGTGGCTGCAAGGCTTATTTTTTTGAAATTGAACAGTAACAGGAAGAATATCAAAATCACTGATACCGACAAACTGCTGATAATTGGAGGAATAACCTGTCTGTCGTTTTCAACAACTCCGCCCATACTTATTGTAATGTTGTCGGGTAATTTCGGTTTGATTTGATTTTCTGCGATTTTTTTTATTTTTTCTATTAATTTCGACTGGCTGTAGCCTCTTGCAATATCGGCAATAATGCTGATTGTTCGCATACCGTTGCGGCGTACAATTTGACCTTGCGACCACGATGGTTTTATTTCTGCTATCTGCTGTAATTGAACAGAAACGCCCGGAATTGCGGTTGATATGTATTCATCGCCGATTTTGTTCAATGATTGAAGTGTTTTTTTGGGGGATTTCAATACTACAGCAAGCGGATAATCGTTTTCCCACATTGTTCCTGCGCTGATTTCATCATAAGCCATTGCCATGTTTGCAGCGGCAAGAGTTTTGGTTACGCCGAGGCGCGCCGATTCGACAGGATCGAGTTTTATTTCGATTGCAGGAAGCATTTCTTCATAATTTGTATGAATCCAAACCAGTCCTTCGATTTTTTGAAGTTCATGCACAAGCGTATCTGCATACTGTTTTAACACGGAAATTTCATCTCCTGCAAGGCGCACTTCTACGGGATTTGATACATTTTGGTAATCAAGTTGTTTGAATTTTACGTATGCATTGGGAAAATAGTCGGCAAATTTATTTGTATAATCGTCAAGAATGTCGCGTGTTGCCTGTATTGATGCGGTGTTTACTATAAACTGCGCATAATGTTTTGAAGGTAAATTCGGAGCATACGAAGCCTGAAAACGCGGCGATGCCATTCCCACAAAAGATGTAACAGATTTTATTCGTTCGTCAGCCGAAAGAATATTTCTCATGCTGTCTGCAATTTTTTCTGTTGCCTGCAACGAAGATCCCTGCGGAAGATAAATTTCAACTGCAAACTGGTCGCGGTCGGCAACAGGCATCATGCGAATGCTGAAATTCGACATCATCACAACAGATATAATTATTGTGCTTATTCCGATGAGAATTGTAACGTACGGAAATTTAAATGTAATATCTAATGTTTTGTTATATATTCGCTGTACAAAATTCAATGTGTTGAAAGTTTTCTTTTTTCGATTTTTTTGTCTTGATTTTAATCCTGTTTTTATTAAAACATATTCTAAAAAAGGAATAAAAATCATTGCAACAATTAGAGAAGTCATTAACGCAACAGTTAACGTCCATGGAAAATCGCGAAGAAAATCAAGGAACAGTCCTTTCATTATAAACAGCAATGGAAAAAATATTATGCAAATGCACAGCGTTGCAAGCAATATAGAGCCGAAATAGTTTTTTGCGCTTAATATTGCCGCATGCCAGCGCGACATTTTATTATCAAGATTTTCAAGATATGCATCTACAACAATTATCGAATTGTCGACAATCATCCCCAAAACTACAATCAAAGCTGCAAGCGTAACCGTATTTAACGGAATTCCTACAACAAACATTATTCCCGTCGAAATAAAAATTCCTACAGGTATGGAAGTTGCCGCAACCACTGCCGAACGAAAAGGAAACAATATCATCATTACAAGAATTACAACGATTATTGATATAAACAGGTCGCGTACAAATGAATAAACAGAATCGGCAACAACTTTTGGCTGGTCGGCAATTCTTTTCACCGAAACGCTTTCGGGCAGTTCTTTTTGAAATTCGGCAAGCGCTTTGTCAATATCTTTACCGTAAGCGATAATATTGTTGCCTTCGTTCATTTCCATTGATAAAATTATTGCCGATTTTCCATTGTATGTAATATAACTGTCGCGCGTATCATATTCGCGCAAAATATGTGCAATATCGCGCAATCGTATTATATTTCCGTCAATGTCGCTGTAAATTATCTGGTCGGCAATTTGTTTTTCGGTAGAAAACGTTTCGGTAAAATGTATTGGAAATTCCTGTCCGTTACAGGTAATTGTTCCGCCCGCTGCGGTCAGGGTTTGAGTAAATAAATTTGCTGTTAAGAAGTTATATTTTATGCCGTACGCCGCCATTTTGTCGCGGTCGAGATAAACATTGATTTTTTCTTTTTGCAATCCGTAGCGACGAAGATTTGAAACCGATTCTATCCGTCGCAATTTCGCTTCGAGTTTATCGAGATATGTTTCGAGTTCGCGGTATGTTTTATCGTCTGATTCGAGCGCAACAAGCAATGCCGATGTGTCTCCGAAATCATCGTTGGCAATAACGGCAAGAACGCCTGATGGCAGCTGCGATTTGAAGTTTGTCAATCCATGTTTGATTTTCGACCATACTTCATCTTTATCAATTACATCATCGTTAAGTTCAACCATGATAAAAACCATGCCGTTTTGCGACATCGAAAAAGTTTTGTCTTTTTTAATTTCCTTGTATGTAAACAAAAACTTTTCAAGAGGCTTTGCCAGCTGTTCTTCAACTTCGGTTGATGTAGCTCCCGGATAAACGCCCGCAATTAAACCCTGTCGAATCGTAAATGGCGGAAATTCCTGTTTTGACATTTTTATTAAACCGAAAATTCCCAGCCCGACAAGTAAAACCGTTATCAGCAGCATTATTTTGCTGTATCGCATTGCCGAACTTATTATATTTCTTTTCATTTTTTTATCTTTATCATATGACAAAATTAGTATTTAATTCATAATAACAGCTACCGAATATGAATTAATAATCTGCCGCCTGCCGCTCGCTGATAACCGTAC
>JAIRKV010000062.1 GCA_031259935.1 Prevotellaceae bacterium
AAAAACAGATATTGACGGACTTTATGTAATAGAAATCGAACCGTTTTACGACGCAAGAGGACAGTTATTTAAGCCATTTACTTCAAGTTTTTATTTAAATAACATTGGTAACGGTATTAATATCAATATAAAAGAAGTTTGGTTTACCAAATCGAAAATGAATGTAATACGCGCAATGCACTTACAGACAGGCGAATTTGCCTGCGAAAAAATTGTTGCCATAATCAGCGGAAAAGTTCAGGACGTAATTCTTGATATTCGCAAGGAATCAGCAACTTACGGAAAAATATTCGACATCGAATTATCCGAAAAAACGCCCAGAGCGCTTTATATTCCAATCGGTTGCGCTCACGGGTATCGCGTGTTAAGCGATAATGCTATTGTGATGTACATGGCAACGCAGGAACATTCTCCAAAAGACGATACGGGCATCAGATACGACAGTTTCGGTTTCGACTGGAAAATTGAAAATCCTGTAATATCCGAACGGGACGCCGGATTGCCTCCATTTATAAAAAACTGATTTACTGCAAATAAGCAAAAACAAATATTATTGCCGACAATATTGTTTAATATGAAACTATTAACTATCTTTGTATATAAAATTAAACAATATTTAAATTATTTTATCTTTGCTTTGATTTTTCAAAAGGCATATTTTGAAATAAAAATAAAAATGAACAAATATTAAATCGAAATAATATCAGAATGATAAAGGATAAAAAAATACGCAAAATATTAATAACGGGTGCAACAGGATTTGTTGGAAAACATTTAATTCCACAACTTGCCAATACTTGCATCGAGGCTGAAATTTTGACAGTAAATCGCAATGTTGAAAAAGCAAAAAATATGTTTAAAAACATAAAATGCAAACATATATTATCTAATGATTATGAGAGTATTATGAAATTTAATCCGGAAATTGTTATTCATTTAGCAACACTATCGACAAGCCGTAACAATATGGAAATAATAAGACCAATGATTGAAGCAAACATAATATTCGGAGTAAATTTACTGTCGGTTTTGTCGAAATGCAGCAATCTGAAACTGTTTGTAAACACGGGTTCGTTTGCAGAATATCGCACAGGAACCGATAAACCAAATGCTGCATATTTATACGCCGCAACAAAATCGGCATTTCGCAGTTTTGTTGATTACTATTCAAATTTGGCAGGATTCAAATATATAACCGCCGTTCCTTACACAGTTTACGGCAGCAACGATACGGCAAAAAAAATTATCGACTATATTCGCGAATCGCTATCGACACAAAGTCCGGTAAAAATGACAAAAGGCGAGCAAATACTTGATTTTATACATGTTAGCGATGTTGCGAATTTCTTTGTTAAGCTAATAGAAAACGCACAAAACATAATAGAAAAAATGCCAAACGGCGAAAATTTTTACGTGGGTACGGGAGTCGGCACAAAAATCAGAGATTTGGCAAAACTGATTGAAAATGCCGAAAACAAAAAATGCAATATCGAATGGGGCGCTTTGCCTTATCGACAAATGGATATAATGTATGCGATTGCGCCGATAGAAAAGAACAATATAATAATCGACTGGAAATCAAAAATTTCGATAGAAGAAGGAATTAAATTATGGGCATAATATTACGACAAAGTATTAAAGGAACTGCAGTTCACTGGTTTGGCGCTGTTATAGGCATGATAACAATGCTTTACGTTCAACCCTCTTTTTTAACAACGGAAGAAATAGGCTTGATGAAAGTTTTGTACGAATCGGGACTTTTAATTTGCAGTTTTGCTTTGCTGGGAGCGCCATCATCTACAATACGTTTTTTTCCGTATTTTAAAAACAGTAAAAACAAAGACAACGGATTTTTCTTTTATTTGCTTATACTTCCGTCGGTTGGCGCAATAATTTTTATTCCGCTGTTAATATTGTTGAAAAATATCATAATTGATTTTTTTGCTGAAAAATCGGCTCTTTATGTTGAATATTTCAACTGGGTTATTCCTCTGATAATCTTTTTAATATACTGGATAACATTTGAAGCATATTCAAATGTGAAGATGCGAATTGCCGTGCCTAAATTAATACGCGAAACAGGCGTACGCATCCTGTTGCTTGCAGTATACGTATTGTACGGGCTCAAACTGTTGACGCTGACCGAAATGGTAACGTGTTCAATATCGGTTTATGCCGTTGCGATGGTATGTACGTTTTTTTATATCAGAAAATTTGATTCCATTACTTTGAAACACGACCGAAAATTAATAGATAAACCATTGCAAAACAAAATATTAAAGTACACTCTATTTTTAGTTCTGGCAGCAGTAAGCGGCAATATACTAAATCAACTTGATGTTTTTATGCTGGCATCGCTGAAAGGACTTGATACTACCGGCGTTTATACAATTCTTATATACATTGTTGCAATGATCGACATGCCTTCGCGAGCCATTTCTGCAATATCAGCGCCTGTTGCCGCCGATTCATTAAAAAACGACGACTTTGAAAAAGCCAACAAACTGTATAAGGAAGTTTCATTACATCAATTACTTGGCGGCAGTATCATGTTTATGTTCATATGGATTAATCTCGACAATATTTTTGCAATAATTCCCAACGGAGCCACTTTCGCCCCCGGCAAATGGGTAGTTTTGTTTCTCGGAATCGCAAAAATAATAACAATGACGCTAAATTTCGGAGGCATACTTATTTCATATTCACGTTATTACTATTGGAGCCTTTTCTTTTCGTTTTTTATTTTTGGAACAGGTTTCGTTGCAAATCTTTTGTTAATTCCTGTGCTTGGAATGACAGGCGCTTCGCTTGCAACTCTTACGGCATGCATATTAAGTTACAGCGTACAGCAATGGATTGTTTTGAAAAAAATAAAAGGCAATCCATACACAATCAACACAATAAAACAGATTGCCCTGATACTGACGCTGGTCGGTATAAACTTTTTACTGCCCGACTGGAGCCGGAATCCTTTTACCGACGCAGCATACAGAAGCATCATTATCGGAATATTGACGGTTGTATTTTTGTATAAACTTAAAATATCGGCGCCGATAAACAGAATTATAGATAAAAGTCGAGAAAAAATAAAAACTTTTGCTCAAATGCACAAAGATAAAGACAAAAGATTTAAAAAATAATATAGAA
>JAIRKV010000099.1 GCA_031259935.1 Prevotellaceae bacterium
AATAATATTCTGTTTTGTATTCTTTCCATAAATTCGGCATAACCGCTTGCCATTGCATATTCAAATGATATTCCTTTGCCATTAGCGCCTATATCGGATTTGTCCAGATTATGATTACCAATGATAGCACGGCAGGAATGTATTTTATTGGTTTCTATGTGCCTGTCTTTCAACAGTATGCCAATGTCCGCAAGAATGGATTGAATATTGTGTACTGTCTGTTCGGGTAAAAGGCTTTTGTATTTTTTGTAATTTTTCATTCGTATATAATTTTAAAGTCTTTGAAAATCAATAAAAACGTTTTGTAATAAATTTTCATTTTCATATCTGCAGTTTTTTGTAAAGATAACAAATATTCATTATGTTTGATGTGTGATTATTGAAATTAATTGATATTTGCTTATTATCTAATGTTATAGCAGCATATTTTTTCATTGTTATTTTTGATTTTAAATTTTCATATTCAATTTCAACATAATATATCCGGGAATACGGTAAAGATAATTTTCTACGATAACATTTTCTATATGTGAAATTTCTCTCCAGCGTTTGTCTGACAAATGCAACATATCGCTGCCTGTTAATTCTATTCCGTATTTTTTGTTGAATGTGTATCGAACATTTGCATCACAATAATAAAAATTTTGTGTAATCTTACCGACATTATTAATTTCATATCCAAAAGATGTTGATATATAAAAACTGTTTTTCATAAATGATATTTTTCCTGTATAACGTTGGGCATATTGTTTGTTTGAAATAGTTGTTTTGTAATACGACTGTGAAAAATTTGCATAAACATATCCGTTGAAACCTTGCTTGTAACTGCTTTCTATTCCGATATTTGCCGATGGCGAATAACTGCGATATTTTGTTTTGTTGCCATTTATAAAATATGGATATTTATTTTGTTGATAATTTACTTCTATTTTTAAATTTATCGGAGCAAACAGAAATTTTTTAGAAAAAGATGACATTGCAAAAAACGTTTGTCTTTCAGGACTTGTAACTGTTTTGATTTCATTGGTCAATCCTGCTCGAAAATAATCTTTTGTCGTTGTATTTTTGTTGCTTTCGTATGATATGTTTGCTATCAACTGTAAATTCCTGAACTGATTTACGATTATTAATAATGATGATATTCTGTGTTTTACGTAATATAAATCTGTAATATTATTGCCGTACACATAGTTGCTGTAATCATTTAAATATATTTTCGAAATCAAATTTCCGACTGATAATGAACTAATATTTTTGCTATAAGAAATTGTCAATCGCTGCGAATGTTCAGGTACAAATGAAAATTCAATCTGCGGTTCGAAAATGATTTTATTATTATCTGCAAGTATGTTTACATTATCTTTAGATATAATATTTCGCAGAGCGCCGCCAATTTTAAATCCAAAAGTTCCCTTATTTTTTATAAATTTTAAGTTTAAACTCTGGTCGAAAAGATTAATAAAAATATTATTTGAGAAATTATCATCCGTAAGTAATTTTTTATTGAGGGTTGGAATATTTTCGTAAATATGAGATATAAATGCATTATGTGTATAAGATGTTCCAAGTCCTATATGCATAAAATACTGTTTGTTAAACCTGTATAAATATGAAAAATTCAGTGTCGTATTAACATTTTTTGCTGTGCTTTCCTGTAAACCGTAAAACATATTATCGGTTTCGGTCAAAGGTACCGGCAATAAAAGCGAATCTGTTCTGAAATCGTAATATGCAGGACTCGTTTTATATGAAAAACTTGCATTTGCCGTTAAAACATTTTCTTTTATTTTTTTCAGCATTGTAAAAACATGACTTGTAGTCAATGATTTTTTATTGTTTTTGTCAAATACATAAAAATCAATATTTTTCACATCCGCATTGGATTTTATGAAAGCGTCATCAAATTTTCCCTGATAATTATAATTTGTTTTTTCCGAAAAATCGTATGCTAATTTTAAAAACACACTGCCGATGATATTGTGTTTTTTTGTTTTTTCGATGTTAAAATAATTTTCATTTGTATCAAAATAAGTATATTTTTTTTCCGTTTCGGCTCTCAATTTCGATAAATTCAAAAGTCCATAAGAATTTATTTTGAGTTTTTTGCTTGGCTGTGCCGATAAATTTACAGAAGTCAAAGCGTTGATATTGCTGTAAATACTGGAAATATCGGGCTGCAGCAATGCGGTTTCGGTTTCGTCAAATTCGAACGAAAATATATCGGTATTGTTAATAAATTCGTTTAATCCGCCTTTCATTTTCAGGTAATCCATAAAATCCAAAAGCGATTCGCCTGTATTGTTTGCCGACAACGTTACAGAACTCATCATTTTAGGGAATAAACTTATAATGTTGTTTTTTGTAGAAAACTTGTCTCTTATGCCACCTGCAATACTTAAATTTCCATTTATTTTTCCCCAGAAACTATCATTTACTTTTACATTTACAGCCGTTTTTTCATGCGACTGAAATCCGCTTAAAATACTGTATTCACTGTAATTGTTTACAATTTCGACTTTATCGGCTATGCTTGCAGGCAAATTTTGCGTTGCCATCTGTGTATTGTGCGAAAACAGGTCTCTTCCTTCTATAAGAACTGTTTCTACATTTTTGCCCTGCGCTTTGATTCTGCCTGATTTATCAACTTCAATTCCCGGTAATTTATTCATCATGTCGCCGAGAGTAATTTCAGAGCCATCGGTATATGCGCGCGGGTCGTAACGAATTGTATCTCCAATAATTTCAAATCCTTTATAATGTGCAGTTATTTTGGCTTCATCGATTTTCACAGCATCTTCTTTCAAGATAAAATCCGTTTCCAAATCATTATTGCCGAAGAACCATACATTTGTGATTTCTGCCAAATATCCGATACATCTTGCTTCTACTCTGTACTGTCCGTTCGCTATTCCGATTATCTGATATTTACCTGATTCATCGCTTGATGTATATTTTACAACCGTTGAATCTTTTACCGCTCGCAATATTATTGTGGCGAATGAAACAGGATTATTGTTATCATTAATTACTTTGCCTTTCAGACTGTTTGTTTGGGCAAAAACCATGTTTGAACAGCAACAACAAAACATCAATATAACGACAATAATTTTTTTCATAAAAATCCTGCTGTTTCTGCGTTGTATTTTAGAATTGCAGTGCATTCATACGCTTTTCAACCATTTTTTTGTATTCGTCTTTTGTTGTTTTAGCGCCTTTTACGGGAGCCTTTATTTCGCAGGATAATTCATCCGACACTTTTATTGCTGTAATTATCGCTTCTTTTCTTATTACTTGCAAAACCAAGCCCGACAAACCGGAATAAACAGGACCATCGCTGACAGGTACGTTTTTGCAAAACCATATAACAGTCGAATCGGTTTTTGATGTTGCTTTTGTGCAAACATAATTCAGTATTTTTTTTGTTGAATCGGCAATATTCCATTCGTCTGCTTTCAATTCCGATTCAATCAAAAAATCTTTTCCCAAAAAATTTTTCTGTTGAATTTCTCTCTTTGTTTTATGATTTCTGTAAGTAATATCGTCTCCCATTTGAGCATCCATATCGATTTTCATTCCCATAAATTCAATTTCGTTGCCTTTGTCAGATTTCATATTTCTGAAAAGGCTTTCGCTGTCGGAATAGCAAAAACAGAATTTTCTTTTGATACCGCTTACGGATTTAACAATATCATCCAGCACGCTTTGGTCAACGCCTGCAATTTTCATTCTGCTGACGTTTGCGGCGGGTTTAGGCTGAATTTCATAAATAACTTGAACTGTTTGTGCGCCTGCATACGCAAAGCCTGTCAAACAAAATAATACTGTAGTTAAAATTTTTCTTTTCATTGTTTTTTATTTTTATAAATTAATTTATTGCAACGCTTTACTGATTAAGTCACTCACATTGTTTTCTATTGCTTCATAAATTTGCTGTTTCATTTTTTCAAAATCGGATATGTTGTATTTGCGTTTTACTTCACCGCCGTCGATATAAAAAATATAATCGCAAATATCGGGCAAAACTTCGATAATATGAGATGTAATGATAACCGTTTTTTTCAATTTTTTTATAACCAATTTAAGAATTTGACTGCTTTCAATATCCAGCCCGTTAAACGGTTCATCAAAGATATATATGTTTTTATTCATCTTCAATCCAAACAAAACAGATAATTTCTTTTTCATTCCTGTCGAATAGTTATCAATTAACTCGTTCAACGGAATATTAAATAATTTTCCCCATAAATCAGCATCAAAATTTTTATTATTTATCAGGTTGAGATATTCTTTTCCTTTGATATATGAATAAAAAAAATTTTCTGTTTCGATATATGCAATATTTTGTTTCGATAATTTTTCGTTGTTTTGTAAAATTGTTCCGGCATCAACTTTTTTTATTCCGTAAATTGCGTTTAGCAGGGTTGTTTTTCCGGAACCATTGAGTCCGACAATACCGTAAACATTACCTTTTTCAATTTTCATGCTGACGTTTTTAAGTACTTTCTTTTTTCCGTACGATACATCTATATTGTCAATCGAAATCATCCAAATAGAAATTTAAGTTATTGATCGCCTGTTTATAACTGATTATTGCAAACGGAACAGTAAAAATCAATAATGGTAAAATCAGATTGCTTAACAGAATAAACATAACAATAACAATGTTTGCGCCCGAATATTTTGCAGGTTTGTACGTTGCGTATTTATTTAAAATTATAACAGAAAAACAAAATATATTTACCGTAAAAAAACAAATTGTTAACAACCACAGTTCGCAATTCAGAATTCCATGCAGAATAATAATTGGAGCAATTACTTTAAAATAATTTTTCATGTGTGAAAATAATTTGTTATTAATGAATTTTTTTGCTCCGTATTCGTTTATAACCAGCATATTCAAAGGTTCATTCGCTTCATAAAAAGATGCAAATATTAATAAAATAATCCATGCAAACACGAGCGAAACATAAGAAATAAACGACAAAGATAAAGCCAATATCCACAGCAAAAACACAAATAATCCTGCACTTCTTAATCCCGCTATCCATTCAAAATTTTCGTTTTTTGCAAGTCGTGAAAAAAGCGATATTGAGGCAGTTGAATTTTTACGATGATACATATTTACAGTTGAAATTAAAAACATGCCCGCCAGTGACAATATCAGATAAAACAAATTTGTTGCAAAGACAATAAGGACAAGTAAAGGCAATGTATAAACAAGATATTCGGTAAAATAAACCAAATACGGATGTTCAAAAACAGCAGCAACAAATTTTTTATCTTTTCGTAATGAATGAATGGTTGCACTGCAAATATAACATGCCAATATAGATAATTTTTTGTTTTGGCTGAATGCATTATTAAGATATACGGCAAGCAGCAGAACAATTACAAAAAAGACTATGATTCTAATTATTCCCAATTCTTTCATTATTCTAATGAATTGCAATAATCTTATATGCAGCAGCGCTTTTAACATATTAATGCATTCCTAATTTTCCATGCTTTTTTGCATAGTTTTCGGCAAATTTAAAACACATAATTCCAATTACAAGATAAACCGTGCTATTGGCAATAATCATTATCATATCAAATATTCCAAAATCATAATTGATATTTTGTATTATCGACAACGAAACTTTATTTGATGTGCCAAACGGCAGAATATGAAAGAATATTGAGTCCATATTTTTCAGAGATAAATATGAAATTCCTGAAAAAAATATAACACTAAAAATAGTAACAATCATACTAACTTGCTTGAAAGCAAGAATAAATGCTCCTGCAATTAAACTGAATCCCCATATGGACGGAATTCCTAATATAATAATTGGCAATCCTATCAAAAAACCTAACAAATTTGTTTTAATAATCAGAGATATTATGCAGATTATTGAAAATGTAGGTATCATATTTAATATGAACGAACTTAATGCTTTAAGAAAAATAATTTTGCAATACCCTCCGCTACTTATATATAATTGTTCTAGTGTTCCCAGTGTACTATCGCCAATAATGCCTTGCGTTATCGAAGTGAAACTGGTTTGCATTATTAGCCATAAAACCAAAGGACCAAGCACTACAAGTTTACTTTTTCCATGTGTTGCTATCGCTATGAAAGTATCTGGAATTAACAATATTCCTAAAAATATAACAGACATAAATATTATGCTCGCAATAGTATTAGCCTTGTATCTCCACAAGTATAAAAATTCTTTTCTAAAGATTGTTTTAAGCAGCAACATATAATAATTTATTTTTCTTTTATAAAATTTAAGTAAATAGTTTCAATATCGTTGTTCATTTTCAATATATCTGTAATATTTACATTTTCATGCTCAAGATAATTCAATACTGTTGATAATCGGATTTGTTCAGTATTTACATATATGCAATTACTTTTAAATTCAACGCCTGCAAATTCCGTATTTTGCGTTAAACTACAATCAAACGTTATCTTGTATATTTTATTGTTTATGTTTTTCATATCAATATCATGAATTTTACCTGATTTTATGAATAAATGCTTTGATGCTATCGTCCGGATAAACTCCAAATCATGCGAAGTAGCCAGTATCAATTTATTTTTCACAAATTCACCATGTGAAAAAAACTCTTTCAATTGATTTTTTGATTCTACATCCAAACCTAATGTCGGCTCATCTAAAAATACAATAGGAGTATCAACAACCAAAGTGCAAATTAATGCCGTTTTTTGTTGCATGCCTCTCGATAAAGTTTCAACCAGACAGTCTTTCTTGTCATATAAGTATAAGGTTTTGAGCAAGTCATTTGCCAAATTTTTGATTTTTGAATATTTTATGCCGCGCAAACCCGCAAAAAAACGAATATTCTCCAATGCTGTTAATTTCCAATAGATATTTCTGTTACCTTCAAGCACAGCGCTGTAATCTTTATGTGTCAATTTTCGTTTTTTTCCATTACATTCAAGCATAATATTACCGTCAAATGTTATCAGATTTGTACACGATTTTATAAATGTTGTTTTCCCCGAACCGTTTTGTCCAAGTAGTCCTACAATCTGGTTATCATTTATTTCAACAGAAATATCGTCGAGCGCTTTAACTGCACCCTTTTTGCGTGGATAATATTTTGTTAAATTTTTTATAGAAATGGTAGTCATAAATTTTGATTTATTTAACATGCAAAATTAATAAAAAACAGTTATATTCATATTATAAATTGATTAATTTTTAAAATTCTATCCTGTATTTTTGGATGAGTACTGACGCAAAAAGTATATAATGGATGTTTATTGATTTTAATTAACGAATCATCTTCGATTTTATTTAACAGTGAAATAGTTGTAACAACAATAGATTTTGTATTTTGTAAATCATAATTCATTTTTACTTAGTTATACAATTAAAAATCGTAAAGTTTTATTTGTTTGTTCGCAGTTACAGAAAAAACTTTTTTTACAAAGGTAAAAACATGTTTTTCAAAAAACCACTTTTTGGCGTAAATAAAATTTCACACTGTGTATAATTTTATTTCACACTTTTATGTAAATATTTGCTGTTAAGGTATATAGTTGTTCTTTAAAACCTGTTTAAATTACATATTAATTGTAAATTAGATGTAAAAAACAATGGGTTTTGTTTCAATATTGATTAAACCCATGCAAAATATACAATGTTTTTTATTGTTTGTCATTTGTAAATCGAATAGATTTTGGCAACCTGTTCCTGATGGGGCAGGCATCTTTCTCAAAACTGCAATTTTCCAAAATCAGGCAGGTTTAAAACACCGTATAAAATACATGATTGCCAAATCCTTTATCTGAAAATTGTACTCTTTCAAGGAGCAATTACATAATATCGTAATAAGCGTAATAATCTGAATATTCCGAAAATTTAGAATCTTCAGAGGCTTTTTCTTTGCTGTTAAAATGTTTAAAAAAGTCGTAATTTAACACCTTCGATATTTGCGACAGTAATTCAGTATCAATACTCGAACGTTTAAAAATGTCATATACATTTTCGCGTGTTTTATTTATTCGCTTTGCAAATTCGGCAACACTGAGAGAACTTTGATTTACTTTTTGCCGTATAATATTGCCTATGTGAATCTCATTTTTATTCATTTTTTCATTTTTATTGTAAAATGCAAAGTTAGCATAAAATCTTCAATTAATTGTTCCTTTCGAATAAAAAATTAGCAACAATATGACATTAATTTTATCAATTTTGTTTTGACACAAAAGTAAGCAGTCAGGAGAAAAGAAGAAACGGATTAATAATGAAAGCGACGAACAGATTCGGTATCTGTCTGCTGTTTTTAGATGCAGATGTTCGATGCAGCCAAACAATCGAAGCGCAGCAATTCAAAATTTACAGAAAAAGATAACCTGTGAGTTGTCGATTACAAAATTATCATCTCTGTTTTTATCCGGCAGCAGTGAATCCTTATTTCAAATAACCTGCGGGTTGAACCAGTATTACAGATTGATTAGGTTTGAGTTGCAATACTTTTGAAAGGTCATCTTTTTTGAACGAACCGCGAGCAACAGTTCCTAATTCTTCCGATGCGGCAAACAGATAAATATTCTGCGATATGTATCCTGAAGACATTCTTGCGCTTTCGATTGATGATTTGTCCAAATCGGCAACCATAACGATCGATACTGCTGCGTTGTTGCTGATATTCGGTTGTCCCAGAGCATCTTTGAAATCACCTTTAGCAATAAATTCCAGTAAATGCTGTTTTGCATTATAAAAATAAATTCCCGTATCGCATACAACATAAAGTTCCATTTCCTGTCTGTTGGAGCCTGTTGGCACTGTACGTTTGTCGGGACGGTTAAATCCGTTTGCAACCCAAAGCAAATTTGATAAAGTTTGTAATGGCATTTCACGTTTAACAAAAGTTCGTTCGGAATGCCGTTCATTTACAACTTCAAAAAAAGGCTTTCCTCCTGTTTTTACAGGCGGAAGCAAATTGATGTTTTGCGCTTGCATGATTAAAACAAAAAGCAACAAAACGAATGATAAAATAGATTTTTTCATATTTTTATTTTTTAACTGTTAATTGTCATTTTGCCATTTCAAGGCTATAATTATTTTTAATTTTGCAGATAAAATATTCTTGATTATTAATTGTTTTCAACAACAAAAATTACATATAAACATGGAACAATTCAACCTGAAATAGTTTCTTATTTTTATAATCATAAATATTTTTATTGCATAATTTCGCTACAAATTTATAAAACAATTTTCAATTACTGCTGTTCGACACAAAATTTTTATTCTTCGTTGTTGTTTTGCGTATAATAATATCAGTTTTCATTAATCAAACAAACTGTACTGCAAGCGTGAACAGCAGCCGTTTCTGTACGTAAACGCGAATTTCCCAAACTGATTTCTATAAAATTATTTTGCAGAGCAAATCGTATTTCATTTTTAGAAAAGTCGCCTTCGGGACCAATAAAAATCAGTGCATTTTCATGCGGTTTGATTATTTTTTTCAAAGAGACTTTGTCGTTTTCACCGCAATGCGCCATCAATTTTTTTCCTTCAAATTTTTGTTCTGCCATGTTTTTGAAACTCATTATTTCGTTTATTTTTGGCAAAAATGCTTTTATCGACTGTTTTGCCGCCGCAATAATTACTTTCTGCAAACGCTCTGTTTTCAGCGCTTTACGTTCCGAATGTTCGCAAACAATCGGCGTTATTTCGTCTACGCCTATCTCGGTGGCTTTTTCTAAAAACCATTCAAATCTGTCGATACTTTTTGTCGGAGCTATTGCAATGTGCAGCCTGTAATTACGTTTTTCATAATTATTTTTTACATCAATAATATCAACAATACACTTTTTTGCAGACAAATCAGCAATTTTTGCAGTATAAAAATTTCCGCAACCATCAATAAGATAAATCAAATCATCCGTGTTCAACCGCAAAACGCTGCGGCAATGTTTGGATTCGGTTTCATTTAAACAATAACGTATTCCGTTAATATCGGGACTGTAAAAAACATGCATTTTTAGAAAAATTAAATATATCTTTGCAAAATTATAAAATAAAAATGAAAATAGGTTTACTTTCAGATACTCACGGCACATTCGACAATAAATTGAAAAACTTTTTCGCCGATGTTGATGAAATTTGGCATGCAGGCGATTTTGGCAATATACAAACTGCCGATGCAATTGCTGCATTCAAACCTGTACGGGGCGTTCATGGAAATTGCGACGGACAGGATGTTCGTATTGTTTACCCTAAAATTCTTCGTTTTGTTTGCGAAAACATTGATGTTATGATGACGCATATCGGAGGCTATCCTGCTCATTACGATTATTCAATTTACAGAGAGTTTTTAATAAAATCTCCAAAACTTTTCATTTGCGGACATTCACATATTTTGAAAGTGATGAACGATAAACAGTTTGGTTTTTTACATATAAATCCCGGAGCGGCAGGAAATTACGGATTTCACGCAGTACGTACGGCAGCGCGTTTTGAAATCAGCGATGGCAATATTGCAAACCTCGAAGTGGGCGAATGGCAAAAAGAGAAACAGCGATAAATTTTCTTTAAAATGATTTAGAATGATGTTTTTTGTCGTCGACAATGCTCCGCTCCTCTATGCTTCGTAATTTAACGATTTAAGAATTTAAAGATTAAAAAATATCGCCAAAATTTCTTTCGGTCGATGATCTGATGCAAAGCAACAAAATAAATAATGAAATGAAACGCCGATACACAAAAACCTTATTTTAAATAGTCGCTCCTTAAAAAATAAAAAAATCAGCAATAATACGACATTATTTCTGTTCTCTTAATTTTTTTATCGGACAGTAGTGTTTTAAAATATTAAATTAAAGGCATTTATATATTCAATCAATTTTGTATTCAAATTTTATATTTGCCAAATCAGTGTTTGCTTTTGTAATTTTATCTGCCAGATCTGTT
>JAIRKV010000137.1 GCA_031259935.1 Prevotellaceae bacterium
TAAATATTGCCATCGCCCGAATGAGCAATGGATCTTATTGTTGCGCCGAAATTTATCTGTGCCGAAATTGTATCTTTTCCCTGTTCAAAAACTTTTACATACTGATTATTTACGGCAAATAATTTTCCGTTTGATGCGTGCATTCTCATCATTGAAACCGTTCCGTTTTTGATTTTGGTTACGGCTTTGGTTTCGGTATCGAACGAATGAATTCCATCCTGTGCGGCAAGAAATATTTCATTGCTCAATGCGGCAATATTGTCGCATGGTCCGAGATTTGCCGCATTTAAGTCATCGGTATAGTCGGCTACTTCTTTCAGTGTTTCGGCATCCAGCACAACCACGCGGCGCAAATGTTCGGCATCAGTGGATTTTGAAACGATATAGATTTTTTTGTTGCCGAAAAACATGTGCTGCGAAGTTATGCCAAGTTCTTTACCGTTTACATGTACATCAACATTTTCGGTAATCTTTCCATCTTCGTCGATATGAATCAACGAGCCGTTTTCATGCCCAAGCGCTCCTTCGTTTAAAACAAAAACGCCGTTTGAGTATTTTCCGCGTACTTTTATCTTTTCCGTGGCAACGTTTGTTCCATATTCGTTGGTTGCCGAAAATGTAACTGTGTATTCGCCCGGCAAAGGATTTGAAAAATTCAAAACAGTATCGGTCGAAGCCTGTGTTATTCCATCCACAGTCCAAGCATAAACGGTGCCGGCAGGAATTTCGGCAGCATCGACAAGGCCTGTAAGGGTCAATGTTTTTTCCTGTACAACTTCAAACGCACCTGTATGGCTTTTGATTGATACATTAATTGATGGGATTGGCGGCGTTGGCGGCAAGCCAATAGTTTTGTCATCATCGCAACTCGCAAATGTGAGAGTTGCCAAAGCGCACAGCAGCGCTAATTTTTTTTTCATTTTCATCTTATCATTTTTTTTTATTTTTATTAATATTAAATTTGTTTATGTCTATATATTTGGGGAGTTCCCCCTTTCAATTGGGGAGTTCCCCTTTTCAATTTTTTACTTCATTTTTTTGTTCATTTTTATCAATATTAAACTTATTTATGCGCATATATTTTATATTTTACTTTTTGAAACGGGGTTTTATTTCTATAAAAAATCCGAAATTACGACCTGCCATCGGTCGCGACAAAACAGATTGATATTCTTCGTCAAAAATATTGTTTACAAGCAATTTTAACGAAATTGCAGCCCACGAAAACCGTATGTTTTTTTCGAGCGAAACATCATTCATGAAATATGCTCCAAGCCTGCCTGTTTTAGTGTTTTTCTCATTGTTTGAAGCAGTGAAACGTTCGCTGTAATAAATCCATTTATACGTAAACATCCATGTTTTCCATGAAAGTTTAGCCGTAACGGCTGCCGAAAATTCAGGAATATAAACAAGTTGTTTGCCTGTTGATTGGTCTGCCCAATTTACGGGATCATCCTGATTTATCGAGCGTGTCCAAGCAAAATTTCCATCGCTTGAAATTTTCCATTCTTTACCAAAATCAATATTGTTTTTTAATTTAATTTCGATGCCGTAACAGTTCACTTTTTTAACATTCGACGGCGTCCAAAATCCTTTGAAATCAGGCAACCAGACTATCCAGTTTTTTATGTTTGAATTAAACGCCGTGATTTCTCCTTTCAGATTTATCTTTTTACCAGGCAGCATAAATTCGATTCCTCCATCATAAGTATAGCCTGTTTCGCTGTTGAGCGAATCATTTCCGCCGGGCATGAAATACAAATCGTTGAGCGTAGGATAACGATAATTTTTTGCGATGGATGCTTTTAATTTCATGTTTCCGTCAGGTGAAATATCGTAATTTACGAACGCCGCAGGAATAATCGGAGTGTGTTTGTCGGCGTAAAATTCTTCGCGAAAGTTTACTGCAAAACCTAACCGTTCGACAGGTCGATATTTTGCAGCAACAAATGATGACAGTTCAAAGCGCGATTTTATATAACCTTTTATCACAGATTCGTTGTTAATATTTATAATTGCATCGTCTTTGCTGTTCACCGAATTTTGATGTGCGGCAACATTTGCCGAAAACATCCATTTTTTGCCCAAATAATATTCCATGTCGAATTTTGCAAAAACTGTGTTTACGTAACTTTGCGAATGTGTCATTTCAACCATTGTTCCTGTTCCATCGTCGCCCGAATACGAATACAGCAAATCGGTATATGTATAGCCTGCTTTTGTTATCAATTTTATGTTTGTAAAAGATTTATTCCACGATAAAACAGTTCGTAAAGTCTGTTCGTCCTGCTGACTGCGACTGCTGCTTTGGCTGCGATAATCCAAATTAAGCATTGGTACTCCGCGTTTTGACTTTACGTACCATGTTGAAAGTTCGAAATGTGAATTGCTGTTTGCGCTAAAATAAAATTCCTGCAATGCATGAAAATCTTTGAAATCGCCGTTTTTATTGCGTTCAATCGGATATTTAAATCCTGTTATATTGTCGTTTTCATCTTTTGTATATTCTTTTTTATCGTAATTTACATACTTAAAATCGTTATCCGAATCGGTATATACAATGCGTGTGGACGACTGAAAGTTTTTATTTTTATAATTAAATCGCAAAAAACTGTCGTATGTATCAAAACTGCCTGCTCCTTGAACATATTGCACAGCCAAGCCTTCGTCGATACCCGGTTTTGTATTCATCGCTATTGCTCCGCCTAATCCGCCGCCTGTAATACTTACCGAACTTGCGCCATGATACAAACTTGCATCATCAATAAAATATGAAGGAATCAGCGAAAAATCGACCATTCCGAGCATTGGCGAGTTCAGTTTCATTCCATTCCACGTAACTTGAGTATGCGAAGGCGCCGTACCGCGAAACGAAGCGGTTGACAAAGTAGCGCGTCCGTATGATTTAATGAAAATAACAGTATTTTGTGTAAGAACATCGGCCATGGACACAGAAATATTTTCGCGCAGGGCAACAGTATCAAGTTTTGTTTGCTGAACGCCTGTATTTTTCATGATACGTTGAGCGGTTACGATTGACGAATCAATATATAAATGCCATTCGGGGCTGTCATTTTTGCTGTCGATTTGTGAAAACCCGACAGTTACAGATATTGAAGTCAATATGACAATTAAAATTTTTTTCATTTTTACTGCTGCCTGCTGTTTTTGGCTGTAGGTTTAAATATTTTCGTCTTCTATGCTTAAAATTTCTGTTGAAGATTCTCCTGTGCCGCCCTGTCCGTTATGATTTAAGGCATTTTGTATTTTTACAAAATCAATATACTGCAAATTTGCATTCGAGCCATCGGTTTTTACGGCATTGCTTATTTTGAAGAAATTTTTATTTCCGTTGTTCGGCAGCATATCATTGCCGTAATTGTCGGCATAACCCCATTCATAATTTCCCGTACGGTATATTCCTTCACTGTCGATATAAGATTTCGATTCCAAACGCACGCCTGTCAATGTATAACTGTCTGCGGTAATCCAAAGCGGATAATAATCTTGAGTATGATATGTATTAATTTCTATTTCTCCGCTATTTCCTTTATTGTCTGTCCATTTTACATTTTCGCCTGAATTTTGAGGTTTGTAATAAGTTACGGAATAATCCGAAAATGTTTCGGGTTTGCCGTATTCGCTGCCTTTCAGTTCGTACCAGACATCGTCGGGAAGACTGTTTTTATTCACATCCTGCATTACCCAAACAACGGCAGGTTCCGAACTGTTGTCAAACTGATTTCCCTTCACAGAGAAATCGTATCCCTGGAAACTTCCCTTATTTTCGATACTGTGGTCGAAGCCTGCAACGATATAACCGCCAAAAGCGCCAAGCGATACGTGTTGAGAATTTTTTAAACGCTGTTCGGCATATTCAGCGGCTGCGGCTTCGGAAGTTACATTTTCAAATCCCGAAGCGGTTTCGTTTATAAACTGTCCCGGCGCAGGTTTGTATTCATAAACTTTATTGCTGTAAGGAGAATAATTTTCTTCGGGTTTGGGTTTTATGGTTTCGTCTTTACTGCATGAAGCAAGTAAAAAACAAATAACAATTAATTTTAAAGTCTTTTTCATAATATTTTCCATTTTAATATTTTATTTTAATTTGAAACAAAAGTTTGAGGGACAAACGCCTGCATCTATTGTATCGATGCAAACGTATTGAGCCGTATATCTGTAAATTTTTCCGTTTTGAACATAATCAATCGCATCGGCTAAGTATATTTCCGAATTTTTCGGAGATACGGCTAATCCGTAATACCTTGTGCCTTTGTATGGAATAATGGGAGCATCGGGAAGTTGTGCGGCATCTGTGCTGATTTTCCATATTGATTTGTTTATAAAATAGAGCGTATCAAGCGAATTGTTTATGCATAAATCAGTCGGAGAATCGTTTAATTCAAAATCAAATTTTTTCTCGATTTTAAAATCGGATGTATTAATGCACAGCAGTGATGGTATGTCGTGTCCGTAAGGATTACCCTGATATCCGCCATCTGTCAGCGCCCAAAGTTTATTGTTTTTGTCGATTACCATTGAATTGGGTTGTATTCCTGCTGTTATCGAGTCGGCAATTATGTCGTTTTCGCTGTCGATAACAAGAATTTTATTATCATACGACCAGCAGTTTGTAAATACATATTTTCCCGACTGCACCATTTGTTCTGTTGATTTGTGTCCCTGTACAGGTATCGAACCTGATATTTTTTTTGTTACAGGATTCAGAATATAAATTTTTGAACCGTACAAATCGGTAACGTATGCTTTATTATCATTAACAAAATGAATATAACGCGGAGATGTAAATCCTGTTATAATATCAATAATTTTGAACGTATTTATGTCGATTGTAAAAATCACTCCCGAATTGTTCACCACAACATAGCCAAGTCCGTTGTGAATTACCATTGACTGCGCCACATCTCCAAGTTTAATACCGTTGGAGCGAACAAAAATTTCATTTTCCACATTTTTTTTGTCAATATCGTAATACGATAACGAAGCATTTCCATACATGAAATTGCCTTCGTTTACAATAAAAAGTCCATTGCCGTCATAATAATTAAAATCCGATTCGTTTTTCGGACCGTAATCCATGCACGATACAGCAATCAATGATATTATTATAACCGATATGTAATTCAATATTTTTTTCACGCTTTCTATTTTTATCAATCCAATATTTGTAAAAATTAATTTTACGCGCAGTGAATTAAAACAAAAAAGCAGAATTAAATTTTAATCCGACTTAATCGCCCATTCGCCGTAAGCGTAAAATCTGTTTTCAATGGCAGGTCTTCTGACTTGTTCCTGTTTTTGACGCCTTCCCAATTTATTCAAAATCAGTGGCAGAAGAGTGTCCAAAACATTTTGCTCGCAAACGAGCGGAACTTACAGCAGCGGGAACTGTTCAGGTTTTGCACCTGATTCCCATTTAATTCTATTTTGCCGTTTTATACGGCTTGAAGAAACCATTGCTAATGCAAAAGTATTATTTTTTGTTTTATCTGCAAAAAATATTTCGATTATATTTCAATTAAAAACAATCCGCATCCAAAGTCGCTTATGCCTTTGAAGGCAGTTTGTAAATTATTTTTTTTGATGTTGATTTGTTAAAAAAGATAAGATTTCGTCGGCATTTTGTCCCGGAAAGGACGTTTGTTTTGGTCGTCATTGCGAACTGCGAAGCAGTGAAACCCGCAGGGTTCGGCGTAGCCACCCAATCCAGAAGATTTTTTTCCATTTTTTTTCTCTGTTCTTTTTTCTGGATTGCTTCGTCGCTGCGCTCCTCGCAATGACGTGCTTATTTCTTTATTTTGCATCCATATTGTTCTTTAAATTTTAAAATATTTAAATCATTAAACGCTCCTTGCAATGACGCCTGTCCCGTCAGGGATATTTTTTGTTCGTCATTGCGAGGAATGAAATGACGAAGCAATCCAGAAGATTATTTGCCATTTTTTTCTCTGTTTATTTTTCTGGATTGCTTCGCTTCGCTCGCAATGACGTGCTTTTTTTCATTTTAAATATTTAAATCTTTAAATTATTAAATGTCATTTGTATTTATAACAAATAATTTCAATGTTTTTAAAGAGCGATTAAATAAATAATTGAGTGTCGGAATAATTATCTGTAAACATTGCAATAAATTGATAGCAGACAGATTATGCTTTATTGTAGATTTGATTAAATCTTTGATAATCAATAATTAACTCGTTCAACAGGTTTTAATGCGGATAATCATTTAAATTTTTCATGCTCATCAAACGCTTCAAATCGTCGGGACTGTCAATAGCATAATTTTCAATATCAGTTTGAGCAACTTTTATCCTGTATCCGTTTTCGAGCCAGCGTAACTGTTCAAGAGATTCGGCTTTTTCAAGATTTCCCTGCGGCAAAACTGCTAATTGCTTTAATATTTCAGTGCGAAAAGCATATAAACCTATGTGTTTGAAAAAAGTAAACTGTTTTTGCCAGATTGCTTTATCACTGTTGCGAACGAAAGGAACAGGCGAACGGCTGAAATACAGCGCCTCGTTTGTATTTGATACAACAACTTTCGGACTGTTGGCATTGAAAATATCTTCATTATCGGCAAATTTTTTTATCAACGTTGCAATCTGTGTTTTATTGTCATGGAACAGATCTTTTATTGTTTCCATTTGTTCTTTTGCAATAAAAGGTTCGTCGCCCTGAATGTTTACAACAACATCAATTTTTCGGTTCAACTGTTTCTGTATAATTTCAGCAGCCTCGGCGCAACGGTCGGTTCCGCTTTTATGACTGCCGGAAGTCATTACCGCATTGCCTCCGAAATTAACAACAGCATCGAATATTCTTTTGTCATCGGTAGCTGCATAAACGATTTCAAAAACATTCTTCGCCTTTTCATAAACATGCCGAATCATCGGTTTACCGAAAATATCAACAAGCGGTTTGCCCGGAAAACGCGTTGAAGCAAAGCGCGCAGGAATTATTCCGGCAAAAACTAAAGTTGAACTGTCAAGTTTCATATATAAAAATTTTTGCAATATTAATCAAATTATTCCGATTAGTCGCAATTTATTCATAGTTTGCAATAATTGAACAAAAGAAAATCAACAATAAAAAAATCTTTATGAAATTATATGATATATGTCGGCATAATGAATACATATACAGATGAATATATGAAAAAATAATGAAGTGAAACTAAACTTTACAATACGGTATGTTTTGGAAATTCAGTAATATTATCAAATTTATTTTTATTTTTAATTTAAACCTTTTTATATAAACCTAATCTAACTGTTGATAAACTTTGCTTAAATTTGCGTGTTATGAATAAGATTAAAAAAAGAATTATTATCATTTCTGTCTGTTTGATTGCCTGTTGGGGCATTTACAAATTGTTTTTGGGAAGTTCCGATGGAAAAAACGATAAAAGCGGTAGCTTTGCATCCAGAACCTCGGGAGGCGGAAAACCGCTGAATATTAACGGACTTATAATAAAAGAACAGTCGTTGAGCGATGACATATATATCAACGGGCGACTTATTCCTGACGAAGAAGTTGATCTGTCATTTGAAACTTCGGGCAAAATTGTAAAAATTCATTTTATGGAAGGTTCTTCCGTTACAAAAGGTCAATTGCTGGCAAAAGTAAACGATGATCCGCTTCAGGCTCAACTTAAAAAACTCGAAGCGCAGGTTCAACTTGCCGAAGATCGCGTATCTCGACAAAGCGCATTGCTCGAAAAAGACGCTGTAAGCAAAGAAGCGCTCGAACAGGTAAAAACCGAACTTGCAACATTGAATGCAGACATAGAACTTGTAAAAGCAAATATTCGACAAACCGAACTGCGCGCTCCGTTTGACGGTATTATAGGCTTGCGGCAAGTGAGCGAAGGTTCTTATGCATCGCCAACTACGATAATAGCAAAATTGACTAAACTGTCGCCGCTGAAAATTGAATTTTCGGTAAACGAACGTTACGCTTCCGATATTAATAAAGGCGTTCGCCTGAATTTTACCGTTGATGGAAGCAATGAAACATATAACGCTTCGGTTTATGCAACGGAAGCGCAGGTTGATGCCGAAACATTTTCGCTGAAAGCACGCGCTCTTTATCCTAATTTGCGGCACGAACTGTCGCCCGGAAGATTTGTTCGGATACAGCTGAAACAAAAAGAAATCCATAATGCAATTGTAATTCCTACCGAATCAATAGTTCCCGAAATGGGAGTTGATAAGGTATTTTTGTATAAATCGGGAAAATCGCAGCCTGTCGAAGTACAGAAAGGCTTGCGTACCGATGCAAACGTACAAATATTAAATGGCTTAAACACAGGCGATACACTTATAATATCAGGAACATTACAATTGCGTACGGGACTTTCTGTGGTGCTTGATAATATAGACTCGCTGAAAACAGACAGCAAACTTGGGAAATTGTAAATCAGCAAATATCTAAAATTATTCATTCGATTTTTTATATCTAAAATATTATGAACATATCAGAAATCAGCATACGGCGCCCTGTATTGGCAACGGTATTAACTTTGGCTATTATCCTTTTTGGTATAATAGGTTATACGTATTTAGGCGTACGCGAATATCCTTCGGTTGACAATCCCATAATTTCAATATCTACATCATATCCGGGCGCAAATGCCGATGTTATTGAAAATCAAATTACCGAACCGTTAGAACAAAACATTAACGGTATTCCGGGCATTCGTTCTCTTTCAAGCGTCAGCAGTCAGGGATACAGCAATATTACAGTCGAATTTGAACTGTCGGTAGATTTGGAAACTGCTGCTAACGATGTGCGCGATAAAGTTTCGCGTGCGCAACGTTTCCTGCCTCGCGATTGCGATCCGCCCATAGTAACAAAAGCCGATGCCGATGCCATGCCGATATTGATGGTTGCTTTAAGAAGCGATAAACGTTCGCTGCTCGAATTAAGCGAAATAGCCGACCTCACGGTAAAAGAACAGTTGCAAACAATTTCAGACGTAAGCAGCGTTTCAATTTGGGGCGAAAAACGTTATTCGATGCGGCTTTGGTTGGATCCTATAAAAATGTCGGGATATGGCATTACGCCTCTTGATGTACGAAGTGCAATAGAAAGCGAAAATGTAGAATTGCCTTCGGGAAGCATCGAAGGAAATACAACAGAACTTACCATACGTACGCTGGGTCTGATGCATACGGCTGAAGAATTTAATAATTTAATTGTAAAGGAAGATAATTCAAGCATTGTACGTTTTCGTGATATAGGTCGCGCAGAACTTGGACCTCAAGACATTCGCAGTTATATGAAAATGGATGGCATTCCTATGGTTGGCATTGCCGTTACTCCACAACCAGGAGCAAATCATATCGACATTGCGGATGCGGTTTACGAAAGAATGAAAATGATGGAAAAAGATCTTCCCGAAGATATTACATATACTTATGGTTTCGACAGTACAAGATTTATTCGAGCCTCAATCAACGGAGTGAAAGAAACAATATATATTGCTTTTATTTTGGTAATATGCATAATATTTGCTTTTCTTCGCGACTGGCGCGTAACTTTAATTCCGTGTATTGTAATACCCGTATCGCTGGTAGGCGCTTTTTTCGTAATGTATCTTGCAGGATTTTCAATAAACGTATTATCGATGCTTGCTATTGTATTGGCTATAGGACTTGTGGTTGACGATGCCATAGTTATGACCGAAAATATATACATACGCGTTGAAAAAGGAACAACGCCGTTTGAAGCCGGAGTTCAAGGTGCAAAAGAAATATTTTTTGCCATAGTTTCAACAACAATAACTCTTGTATCCGTATTTTTTCCTATTGTATTTATGGAAGGAATGACAGGTCGATTATTTCGCGAATTTAGCATAGTAGTTTCAGGATCTGTCATTATATCATCATTTGTAGCGCTTACGTTTACGCCAATGGTGGCAACGAAACTTCTCGTCAGACGCGAAAAGAAAAATTGGCTGTATGCAAAAACAGAACCTTTTTTTGAAGGATTAAACAACGTTTACAAAAAATCGCTTATTGCATTTCTTAAAAATCGTTTAGTATCCGTATCGATAATTGTAATAACAATATTTGCAATAGTATTTTTCTGGAATGAAATTCCCGCAGAAATGGCGCCGCTGGAAGACCGCTCACAGATCTCCGTAAATACGCGCGGAGCCGAAGGCATAACTTATGAATATATTCGCGATTATACCGAAGATATTGCAGATTTGGTTGATTCTGTTTTTCCTCAAGCTGCTTCTGTTCAGGCGCGCGTCAGCAGTGGAAGCGGAAATGTGAGAATCATTTTAGATGATATTAAAAAGCGTAACTATACGCAAATGGAAGTTGCTGAGAGACTTTCGCAGGCGGTAAGTACAAAAACCAAAGCACGTGCGTTTGTACAGCAACAAACTACATTCGGCGGACGAAGAGGCGCCATGCCGATTCAATACGTTATTCAGGCAACAAATATCAGTAAACTGCAAGAGATTATTCCTGTGCTGCTGGCAAAAATTCAAGATAATCCAATGTTTCAAATGGCAGATGTAAATCTTAAATTCAATAAACCTGAAACCAGAATAATTATCAATCGCGAAAAAGCAAGCGTTATGGGAGTGAGTACCCGTAACATAGCGCAAACATTGCAATATGCGCTTAGCGGACAGCGCATGGGATATTTTTATATGAACGGAAAACAATATGAAAT
>JAIRKV010000208.1 GCA_031259935.1 Prevotellaceae bacterium
CAATTTACAAAATAAATTCCAGGTGATAGATGATTGGTAATTATTTATCTGTAAATTTTGTTAAATTTAAACGATTGTTATTGGTCATATTATAAAAAACAGTAAATTTGACGCTTGAAAATAAAAATAAAATATATGTTCATACGAATAACACGACTTTTATTGATAATTATCGCTGCAATCTTTTTGGGAATGTGCATTGTTTGGTGGTTTATGTATATTGCAAACGGCGAAACAACATTAATGTTGAACATTGCAATGTTGGGTTCAATCATATTGATAGCAGCAATTATCATATTGCAATTATGGGAAAATCGCAGGTATAAAAAAGCAAAAACAGCCAAAGAACAGGAAGAATCAGAAAAAAATAAAGTTTAAATAATAAAAACATCATCAAAAACTAAAAAAATGGATACAAAAAAATTAGTTGTAGGAATAGACATAGGCGGCACCAATACTAAATTCGGCATGGTTGACCGTATCGGGAACATATACGTCGAAGAAAATATTTCGACGCCGTTTTACCGCGTTTTTGACGATTACATTAATGCAGTAAAAGATGTTATCGTAAAACTTGAAAAAAATGTAGAAAACGCCGAAATCATTGGAATAGGAATTGGAGCGCCAAATGGAAACCACAACACGGGAGCAATAGCGCTTGCTGCAAATTTGCCATGGACGGGAATTTTGCCAATCGTAGCAAAACTGCAAAAATTTTTTCCAAGTACATGCATAGTACTGGATAACGATGCAAATGCAGCCGCCATTGGCGAAATGATTTACGGCGGAGCGGCAAAAATGAGAGATTTTCTTTTTGTTACGCTTGGAACAGGAGTTGGCAGCGGATTTGTTGCCAACGGCGAAATGATTTACGGACACGATGGCCTTGCCGGCGAACTCGGACATGTTATTGTAGAAAAAAACGGACGTGAATGCGGCTGCGGACGATGCGGATGCCTTGAAACTTACGCTTCGGCGCCGGGCATAAAACGTACAGTTTCGGAACTTTTGTCTAAAAGTAATGAAGACAGCGTTTTTCGTCATAAAAGCCTCGACGAATTTGAAGCAAAAAATATTACCGAAGCAGCACAAAACGGAGACAAAATCGCAATCGCCGCATTTCGGATAACAGGCGAAATTCTTGGGCTTGCTCTTGCAAATGCTGTTGCAATAACAGTGCCTGAAGCAATATTCCTGTTTGGCGGTCTGGCAAAATCAGGCAATTTTATTTTTGAACCGACAATCGCAGCGTTCGAAAGAAATATACTTAAATTTTGGAAAGATAAAATAAAAATTCTTCCATCCGAACTGCAAAACAAAGATGTATCAATACTCGGTTCGGCTTCGCTTGCATGGAATTCTATCAACAAAGGTTCGTTGTAAATTATTAACATTAAAAAAATAACGATGATACGCTATATTAAAAGAACAGTCAAATTTGCAATATATCTGATTGTATTACTGCTTCTGATATTGATGTTCATATATTTTATGAGTAAAGATGTCATGTCGGAAAACGCAAGTCTGTTTCGTTTTTTAGAAGATGAACGACCGCTGCAAATGGTTATTTTGGTAGCCGCTGTTGCTGTTATATATCCGTTTATAGGATTTGCCAAAGTAAAAATATATTTGAACAAGCCTGTAAATGAAGATAAAAATGAAATAATAGAATTGTTCGCTCTACGCAAATATGTACTTGTTAGCGACGAAAATAAAATACTGACTTTTCGTCCGAAAAACAAATTTAACAGACTTACCCGCATGTACGAAGATTTGCTTGAACTGGATTATTCGGATACGGTTTTGAAATTTGAAGGTTTGCGAAAAGATGTGTACAGATACAAACGCATGCTCGAAGAATTTGCACGAAAAAGCAGGACAGAAGATTAGCATATAAGAAACTGCTCAAAATATTTCAGACATCTTTGCTCGTACGAAGAAAATTAATGATTTGAATATGAAATCAATTATTCATTTTGTTTTGCATTATTAATTCCGCATAGTTTAATCAATATCTTTCCGCAAAGTATTCCCAAAAATGCGCCGCAAAGCACATCTCCAAAAAAATGTACGCCGAGATAAATGCGTGAATAACTGTAAACAAATGCCCATAAAAAAATCAATATCGAAATGTATTTCGTACGCAAACATGCATGAACAAATGTAGCAATTGTGAAACCTGTTGCCGCATGAGACGACACAAAACTAAACGATTCTGCCGTGTATCCTTTCACAAAATGCAACATGCTTTGTAATTCTGCCGTATTGCAAGGACGCAGACGTGCAACATTCGGTTTTATAAAAACCGATATAATAATGCTGATAAAGATTACTGCAAGCGCTAAAAATAAAATATTTTGCCGGCATCGCGGTTTTCCGACTGCAATAAACGCAAAAACGACAGCCGCATAAATTACGCACGAACAATACCACTGCGTTATGTGAAACATTAGAAAATCAAGCATTTCGCAATGTAAATTATTTATAAAAAGACTTATTTTTATATCAATATTTTCTATAAATTCAAGCATTTTTCAGTGATTTGAAAATTAATAAAAAACGGTTAATTTTTTAATATCTTTTATCTGTTCAATTCATTCCACAGCAAGTCTTTAAGTTCGACAATACCTTTATTTGCAACCGATGAAATAAATATATGCGGAATATCGGGCAATTTTTTTTCCAATTCGCTTACAAGTTCCCCGTCAAGCATATCGCTTTTGGTTATTGCAAGCGCCCGTTTTTTGTCAAGTAATTCGGGATTATACTGTTTCAGTTCGTTAATCAGAATTTTATATTCATTATAAATATCGTCACTGTCGGCAGGAATCATAAAAAGCAACATCGAATTGCGTTCAATGTGCCGAAGGAATCTCAAACCAAGCCCTTTGCCTTCGTGCGCTCCTTCAATAATTCCGGGAATATCTGCTACGACAAATGATTTTCCATCGCGATAAGATGCTATTCCCAAATTCGGTTCGAGCGTAGTAAAAGCATAGTTGGCAATTTTAGGTTTTGCCGCCGATATTACCGATAACAAAGTTGATTTTCCCGCATTTGGAAATCCAACCAAACCGACATCTGCCAAAAGTTTAAGTTCAAGGATATACCATCCTTCTTCGCCTGTTTCGCCCGGTTGTGCATAGCGTGGAGTTTGATTTGTTGCCGATTTGAAAAAAGCATTTCCCATTCCGCCGCGTCCGCCTTTAAGCAGGATTTTTTGTTCGCCGTCTTCGGTAATTTCGCATAAAGTTTCTGCTGTTTCCGCATTTTTTACAACAGTTCCGAGCGGGACGTCAATAATTACATCTTTCCCGTTTGCGCCGGTACTCAAAGCGCCGCTTCCGTTGACGCCGTTTTCGGCAAAAATATGTCGTTGAAAACGCAAATGGATTAAAGTCCAGTATTGTTTGTTTCCTCGAAAAATAATATTTCCGCCGCTGCCGCCGTTGCCGCCGTCGGGACCGCCTTTTGCAACGTATTTTTCGCGATGCAAATGTACCGAACCGCTGCCGCCGTTGCCCGAACGTAAAAATATTTTTACATAATCTACAAAATTGGATTGTGACATAAATATTAATTTTTGATATAATTGAATTTTAACTGCATTTTATAAAGTTAAATTTACTTGTTTCTTTTCATTTGTAAAAACTTAGAATCCTCTTTATGTGCGCTGTGCAGTGAAATATTGTAAAAGCAAATCTTATATTAAGCGTATTTATCTGATTTTCGATTATAAATTACTTAGTATCTTTTTTGCATTTTCGTTATTTGGATCAAGTTCAAGCGATTTCACATAAAATTCCTTTGCACGTTTTTTATCGTTTGCTTTTAAATATGCTTCTCCCAAACTGTCATAAACATTAGAAGATTCGGGATAGGCATCTGCATTCATTTGAAATAATTTGACAGCCTGTTCATAATCGTTTGCATATAAATAATCGTATCCCAAATTATTCATGCCCGATTCCGAAAACATCTGTTTGTCGATATTATTTTTTTTGAATGTACGATACTGTTTATATGCTTTGTCTGCGCCTTCTTTTTTAATAAGAGTAAAAAATTGCGCTTCACGGTTGAAAAGTTCTTCCTGCGGAGCTATTATTTGCATTGCTTGAGTTTTCCATGCATCAATTTTTTCATTTGCCACGGGTTTTAAGGAATCAACGAAATTTTTAAGTGTGGAAAAGAATAAATCAGGTTCTTCTCTGTAAGTATTATGACCTGATTTTTCGAATAATACAAATTGTGCATTGGGATGATTTTCTTTAAAAACAGCGGCTTTTTCAGCGCTCCATGTTAAATCCCATTTTCCTTCACATATTAATGTCGGTATTGGATTATTGTCGAATACATGCCGAAAATCATATTTGCTGTAACTTGCGCCCATGACAGAATTAAAATTTGTGTCATGTATCCATTCGTATAATGCGGTGCGAATTACTTCTTCTTTTGAAGGTTTATAAAAATTCTGCCGTTTCCAGTCTCCGTTTATATCTTTGTTGTATATCGCCTGAATCATGTTTATTTTATCTTCATTGTACAGTGCATAGATTTCACGAATACGCTGTTTTTCGTCTTCGCTTATGAATTGCATCTCTCTCGACGGATAGATTGCGTCATTGTGAAGAAGAGCAGATGCGCTCATTAATACCAATCCTGCAACATGTTCGGGATAAATAGCCGTATAATATTGAGCCAAAGCGCCGCCGTATGAATATCCGCATACTGTCCACTGTTCGATACCAAGTTTTATTCTCAGTTTGTCCAAATCATCAATCGCCTGTCTGAAAGTATATCCATCGCCTGCAACATATTCCGACTGACCGCATCCACGCTGATCGTAGTAAATTATTTGCATAAATTTTGCAGCGCGGTTGAACCATGGATGGAAATAATGATGTGTTCCTCCCGGACCTCCGTTAACAAGCACCAGAGGCATTCCTTTGCCTTCAACTTCACAATACAGTTTACAGTCGCCAATATCTATCATTTGCCCTTTCATTCCTAATTCATCGCACAAACTGGGCAAACTGTCTATTTGTAAATAAATACTGTCTTCAATATAAGAAATATTGTCTAAAACGGACTCTTGTCTGATTTGCTTCTTTTTGCACGACTGTATTAATATTGCGCCGGTAATCAGCGCCATCAGCATAAAACCTGTTTTTAATTCTCTTTTCATTTTATTTTATTTTATTTACATTGATTCTTCCATCAATTCGCAAATTTTCTCAAAAATATCTTCAATATTTCCTGTTCCGTCAACTGATTTGAATTTTTTTTGCTGTTTGTAATAGTCTGCAAGTATTGCAGTTTGTTTGTTGTAGGTATCGATACGGTTTTTTATTGTATTTATATCCCGGTCGTCGCTGCGTTGCGATACTTTTCCACGTTCGAGAATACGTTTTATAATTTCTTCATCGTGTACATCAATGGCTATCATCATTGCTATTTCCTGTTTTTCATCATTCATTATTTCATCAAGTTTACGCGCTTGAGCAACTGTTCGCGGAAAGCCATCAAAAATAATTCTTTCATCATTTTTCATGTTTTTTATTCGTAACCGTACCATTTCGGCAACAATTTCGTCGGGAACAAGCTGTCCGCTGTCAATGATTTTTTTTGCCTGTAAACCGATTTCGGTTGCACGCTTTATTTCATCGCGAAGCATATCGCCTGTAGACAAATGCGTGAATTTGTATCTGTCAACCAGTAATTGCGCCTGTGTACCTTTTCCTGCGCCCGGAGGTCCAAAAAGTAATATATGTTTCATTGTTTTTATTTTTTATTCTGTAATTTTATAAAGATCTTTCAAATTTCTTCCGAGTTCATTATAATCCAAGCCGAATCCGACAATAAAATCGTTTGGAATTTCCATTGCTACATAATCCAGCGCCAGCGGCTTTTTATAAATATTGGGTTTTAAAAGCATGGTAGCAATTTTTATTTGTTTTGGATGATGATTTGCTGTAAGCATTTGATAAAGTTTCGTAATAGTATGTCCCGTATCTACAATATCTTCTACCAGTATTACTGTTCGTCCGTCGATATTGGTATTCAAGCCAAGCACTTCGCAAAATTCTCCTGTTGATTTTGTTCCTTCGTACGATGATACACGCAAAAAAGTAAGTTCACAATCAAAATCAAGATTTTTCATCAATTCTGCCAAAAACATGAACGAACCGTTAAGTACGCCTGCAATCAGCGGAATATGTTCGTTTGACATATCTGCATTAATTTTTTGTGCAAGTGCGACTATTGACTTGTTGACAGTTGCATAATCTATGTATTTTTTAAACTTTTTATCTCCAAGAGTTATTGTATTCATATCAAAAAATTATATACTGTTTTGTAATAAACTGCGAAAATAATATTATTTTTGCTATCTGTAATAAAAAATCTGAATAAAACAGAAATCAACCTTGTTGATATTGTTTGCGGAAAGCGCTTTGATACAATGCATACAACATGTTTTTGACTGTTTTCGGATTATGTGAAAAATATTAAATAATTAACAATATAGATATTATGCGACCAATTGTCAGTATCATCATGGGCAGCACATCCGACATGCCGATAATGCGCGCTGCCGCCGAATTTTTAAACGAAATGCAAATTCCATTCGAGATTAACGCTCTTTCGGCGCATCGCGTTCCCGAATCTGTTGCAAATTTTGCAAAAAATGCAAAAGAGCGTGGAATACAAGTTATTATTGCAGCGGCGGGCGGCGCAGCTCATTTGCCTGGAGTAATTGCTTCTTTCACAACTTTGCCTGTAATCGGAGTGCCGATAAAATCAAGCAATTCGATAGAAGGAATGGATTCAATTCTCTCGATTTTGCAAATGCCTGCAGGTATTCCTGTGGCTACCGTTGCACTTGATGGCGCAAAAAATGCAGCAATTCTGGCTGCGCAAATTTTATCGCTTGCCGACGGTAATATAGCCGAAAAAATCGAAAAATTTAAAACAGATCTGGCAGATAAAATTACAAAAGCAAACACTGATTTGGCAAATATAAAATTTGAATACAAAATTGATTGAATATATAAATGCCTTTAATTTAATATTTTAAAACACTACTGTC
>JAIRKV010000050.1 GCA_031259935.1 Prevotellaceae bacterium
TTGTAAAAAACTTCAGCCTCGAGCGTGCGGTAAAATCGGGCGCAAAGTTTAATCCCGAAAAAGCGCGATGGTTCAATCAGCAGTATCTCAGGCAAAAAAGCAACGAAGAACTTGCAAATTTGTACCTGCCGATATTAAAATCGAAAGGAATAAATGCTGATGATAACTATGTTGCAACAGTTTGCGGACTTGTGAAGGAACGTGCAACATTTATAAATGATTTTTGGAATTTGTCATCGTATTTCTTCATTGCGCCTGAAACTTACGACTCAAAAGCAACAAAAAAATACTGGTCTGCCGAAACGCCTCAACAATTACAAAAGATAATTGAAATTATTGATACCGAACCTTTCGACAAAGAAAAAACCGAACATGCAGTTCATACGTGGATTGCCGATAACGGACTGAAACCGGGAAATGTGATGACTGCTTTTCGAATCTGTATTGCAGGAGCGGCAATGGGAGCAAACATGTTTGATATTGTTGAACTTATAGGTAAACACGAAACCGTACGGCGCATAAAAAAAGCGATTAGCGTGATGAATGATTATATATAAAAAATTTTCGGATATTTATTTATAAATATTTTTTTACTTTTACAAAAATATTAATTTAACAAGCACAAAACATGAAAAATATAGCAATTATTGCAGGCGGAAACTCATCCGAATACGAAATTTCGCTGAAAAGCGCCAACCAAATAATGTCGGCTGTCGACAGGCAAAAATTCAATCCTTTTCCGGTTATAATTAAAGGCTCGAAATGGACTGTTAAACAAGACAATAAAGCAGAAATCGATATAGATAAAAACGATTTTTCATTCACCGAAAACGGAATAAAAATAAATTTCGACTGCGCCTATGTAATGATTCACGGCACGCCCGGCGAAGATGGAAAATTGCAGGGATATTTTGACATGATACAATTGCCGTATTCAACCTGCAACGTTTTAACATCGGCGCTTTCGTTTAATAAATACGCATGTAAATCGTATCTGGCAACCGCCGGAATTTGTATGCCGAAAGGAATACAGATATTGCAAGGCGAAAAAATTGATGCCGACAGCATTGTGCGAAATCTTGGATTGCCGGTATTTGTGAAACCTAACGAAGGCGGTTCGAGTTTCGGAATCAGCAAGGTGAAATCGGCGAACGATTTGCAGGCTGCTGTTGATGAAGCTTTTAAAGAAGACAAATCGGTAATTGTCGAAGAATTTATCGAAGGACGTGAACTTACCTGCGGAATGATGAAAACAGGCGATCGAGAACTGCTGTTTCCGATAACCGAAATAATTTCGCAAAACGAATTTTTCGATTACGACGCCAAATACAACGGACAGTCGCAGGAAATAACGCCTGCAAATATTTCGGAAGAAGCCGCACATTTGGTTCACGATGTTTCATCGCTGATTTATGATAAAATGCGTTGCAAAGGACTTGTGCGCATTGATTATATTTACAGTCGCGGAAAACTGTATTTTCTTGAAATAAACATTGCTCCGGGAATGACAGCCCAAAGCCTTGTGCCTCAGCAAATTTGCGCAATGGGCGAAACATTGACAAATATAATTACGCTGCAAATTGAAGATTTACTGAAAAATTCATATTTGTAATAAAATGACTGTTGCGGAAGTTGCCGATAAAATAAAATTAAAATTGCATCAACAGTTTAATGCAAACGAAATAAGACAAATAACTCTGTTGCTGTTACGGCATTTTTGGCAAATTTCAGAAACGGAATTTTATATTGAAAAACAAAAAAAACTTAATGAGCAGTTTGATACATCTTTTTTGCAATCATTGAATTTGTTGCAACAGCACACTCCGATACAGTACGTTATAAGCACAGCCGAATTTTACGGATTGAAATTTTCGGTTGATGAAAACGTTCTCATTCCGCGTCCCGAAACAGAAGAACTTGTAAATTGGATAATTACTGAAAATAAAGGTATTAAAACAATTATCGACATTGGAACAGGAAGCGGATGTATTGCCGTTGCACTTGCAAAAAATATGAAACACACAAAAATGTATGCTCTCGACATCTCGGAAAAAGCGATAAAAAAAGCCGAACAAAATGCTGAAAATAACGATGTTTGCATTGATTTTTTCTGTAATGATATTTTGTCCGAAAATGATTTCACGCAAATAAAATTCGACTGTATTGCAAGCAATCCGCCGTACGTGTGCGAATCCGAAAAGGCGAAAATGAAACAAAATGTTCTTAATTTTGAACCACATTCGGCATTGTTTGTTCCCGATAGCGATGCGTTGAAATTTTACAGAGCAATTGCCGATTTTGCAATATTGCATCTTGCCGACAAAGGAAAAATTTACGTTGAAATAAACGAAAATCTTGCAGAAGAAACGCAAAATTTATTCAAACAAAAAGGATTTGGATATACCGAATTGAAAAAAGATTTAAACAATAAAAACAGAATGTTAAAAATTAAATTTACCGATTGAGTTTATTGAAAATGAAACAGACAACGCCCGAAGAAGCATTAATGCGATTGCAAAAACTTTGCAGTGTTTACGAAAAATGCACTTACGATATTCGTAAAAAACTGATTGAATATAAAACAGAATCATCAAAAACTGAGGAAATAATACAAAAACTGCAAGCCTCAGGTTTCATCGACGACTGCCGTTTTGCACATTTTTTTGTACGCACAAAACATAATATATCAAAATGGGGAAAACAAAAAATTGAATATCAACTTCGTGCAAAGCAAATATCCGAAACGGTTATAGCAAAAGCGCTCGGCGAAATATCCGACGAGTTGTACGGTAAAACCATTGCCGAAGAACTTGCAAAGAAAATGCGAACAACAAAAGCATCATCACAGTCGGAACTTGTTGCCAAATTAATGAAATTTGCACTTTCGCGCGGATATGACTTTTCGGTTTCGTATGAAACAATTAAAAATATGCTTTAAGTCCGTTTTATTCCTGTCAAAACAGATTATAATTAGCTTTAACAGTCTCATTTTCACTTTCGACATCAGCATTTTCGGCATCGGTTGTATCTGCTGTATCGCAATTAAAATCAGATGTGATATTTACAGGTTTTTCAAAAACATCGTTTTTTGAAACATTAAGACGACTGTCGTTAATAACTTTTTGCATAAAAATTCCCCAGACAGGTAATGCCATGTTGGAACCGCCGCCAAGCGCAAGACTCGAAAAGTGTATGCTTCTGTCTTCGCCTCCAACCCAGACTCCGCCTGCAAGTTTAGGCGCTGTTCCCATAAACCAGCCATCCGACTGACTGTTTGATGTTCCTGTTTTTCCGGCAATTTGTCCTTCGGGAATATACAGTGTTCGCAAACGTCTTGCAGTTCCGTGATTGACTACGCCCTGCATCAAATTCAGCATAAGATATGCCGTTTCCGAACTTATCGCTTCTCGGCTTTCGGGTACGAATGTACTAATAATATTTCCTTTGCTGTCTTCAATTTTAGTTACAAAAAACGGTTCGATATGAACTCCTTTATTGGCAAACGTTGCAAAGGCTCCAACCATTTCGAAAGGTGAAACATCGGCGCTGCCCAGGCACAATGGATAAACAGGATCCAGATAACTGTGAATTCCCATTCGATGACACATGTCGGCTAATGCCTGCGGTCCGAATATTTCTATCAACTGTCCCGAAATCCAGTTATCGCTCAAAGCCAGAGCTTTTTTCAATGTCATCATTTTTCCGCGATGTTCTTCTCTTGTTGTGCTTTTGGGTTCCCAAAATTCGCCCGGCTTGTATTCTATGCGCGGCTGCACGCAAGGCAATTCCGAACACGGATTATAACCTTCCTGCATTGCCAAAGTATATAAAAACGGTTTTATTGTTGAACCTGCCTGCCGTTTTCCCTGATAAACGGCATCGTATTTGAAATATTTGAAATTTATTCCGCCCACGTAGGCTTTTATATATCCTGTTTGAGGTTCGACTGCCATAAAACCTGCACGCAATAACGATTTACAGTAAAGTATCGAATCGCGCGGAGTCATTACCGTATCTTTGTTGCCTTTTTCCCACGAAAAAACGGTCATTTTTGATGGTTCGTCAAATGATTTCAGTATTTCGGAATGTGAAAAACCTGCTTTTGACAGTTCTCTGTAACGGTCGCTTTGCTTTATTGCTGCTGCAATGATATTGTCAATTTCTTTTTTAGTCAGGTCGGTAAACAATTGTTTTCTTGCTTTTATTTCTCTGTCGAATTTAGGCTGTAAATCTTTTCCCAAATGTTCTTCTACTGCCTGTTCGGCATAACGCTGCATTCGTGAATCTATTGTTGTGTATATTTTCAAACCATCGCGGTCGAGGTTATAGTTTTCGCCGTTGCTTTTTATGTTTTTGCCGCACCAGCCGTAAAGCGGATTATTTTCCCACTGATATAAATCGTATTGATAGTCGGCATCGCCGGCATAGTTGCTTCGTTCGGGCTTTTTTGCGTTCATTATGCGTTTAAGCATTTCGCGAAAATAAGGAGCCAGACCGCTGGTATGATCCTGCTGGGAATATTTGGACATATCGACAGGAATATTTTTTATCGAATCGCTTTCGGACTGTGATATAAATCCATATTTGCACATTTGCGAAATTACATGATTGCGGCGTTTAAGCGCTCTTTCAGGATTGCGAACAGGGCTGTACATTGTAGGTCCGTTTACCAGTCCTACCAAAACGGCGGCTTCCTGAATATTCAAATCGGCAGGTTCTTTTTTAAAAAATGTCTGGCTTGCGGCTCTTATTCCGAAAGCATTACTGCCAAACGGAACAGTATTAAAATACATCGCTATTATTTCTTCTTTGGTATAACTTCGTTCAATTTTCACGGCTGTAACCCATTCCTGCAATTTTTGTATTATGCGTTTTAGTTTATTTGTCGAGCGTTCCGAAAAAAGATTCAATGCAAGTTGCTGAGTTATTGTGCTGCCTCCGCCTCCGCCGGCTCTGTTTCCTCCGATAATCGTTTTGATAAAAACGCGCGCAAGACTGTTAAAATCTATTCCCGAATGGCTGTAAAAACGAATATCTTCGGTTGATATAAGTGCGTTTACAAGATTGGGCGACAGATCTTCATAATTTACAGGCGAGCGATTTTCGATATGAAATGTTCCAAGCGTAACGCCATCGGCAGAAATAATGCTGGTTGCAAGTTTTCGCTGAGGATTTTCCAAATCCTTGAATGATGGCAACTGACCGAAAAGACCTGTCATTACCAGCAAAATCATTAATACCAGCAAAACAAACGGAGCGAAAAAAATAATACGGCACCATTTAATTATTTTAGTTTTTGAAATTTTCATAAAATCAAAGTTTAATACGCGACAAAAATAGCAAAAAACATTATAATAGCGAAATATAACTGATAAATACTTTGCGTATAACATTATTTTACGGTATTTTGCAAAATCAGGTTAAAATATTCTGCGTTTATACGGTCGTTTCTTTTATCATTTTTTCACTGTTTATTTTTCCGGATTAACTCCGTTGAGCTCCGCTGCGCTCTTCTTAATAGCGAAAAAAATATCCCTTAGGGATAGAATGTTGGTAGAAATGTTACCGCAACCAAAGGTTACGTGCGGAGCAGTGGCTGTTTTTCAAGTCATTTGCGGCAACCCGCACGTGATGCATAAAGAGATGTTGTTTCTACCGAGCGATGCATTCCTAATGGAATGCGAAACAACACCGTCGGCAACTCGCTCAACGTGTACGCTACCGTTTTTTTTACCAATATTCTATCCCTGCGGGACAAATCTCTTTGCAAAAAAAATGAAATAACGAACCACAAAAAACCTTATTTCCACCTTATTTCAAAAACAAAACAACCTTAGTAGAGCAAAAATAACACACAATCGCCAACCTTATTACCTTATTTTCATTGTTTCCTGCATCCCGGCGGGATGCATCGCTCGGTAGAATTTTCATCGCAACCAAAGGTTACGTGCGGAGCAGCGGCGGTTTTTCA
>JAIRKV010000090.1 GCA_031259935.1 Prevotellaceae bacterium
AAAAACAAAACAACCTTAGTAGCAAAACATAACACACACCCGCCAACCTTATTACCTTATTGTTCATTTGTTTCCTGCATCCCGGCGGGATGCATCGCTCGGTAGAAATTTCTCAACCAAAGATTACGTGCGGAGCAACGACGGTTTTTCAAGTAATCTGCGGCAACCCGCACGTGATGCATAAAGAGATGTTGTTTCTACCGAGCGATGCATTCCTAATGGAATGCGAATAAGCAAATCAGGGAGCGTAGCGGCTTAAATAATTCAAATATTTAAAGTATGAAAAGGCAAAGTAAAACGATTACCGATGAATTTTAAAACGATAACTATCGTTTGAGAAAAAGATAACTATCGTTTTGACAAAAGACGGTTATCGTTTGCAGAGAAGGCGGCAAGGAATCAGGGTCAACGTATTAAAAAATGTATAAATAGGCGGTTGTTAACAATTTGGCTGTTTTGTTTTTGAAATAAGGTTGAAATAAGGTTTTTCTGGATTAACTTCGTTGAGCTGCGCTACGCTTCGATTGCTTCGTCGCTAGGCTCCTCGCAATGACGTGCTTATTTTTCTGTTTTACATCCATTATTATTCTTTAAATTTTTAAATATTTAAATCATTAAACACCCTCGCAATGGCGTGCTGCTTGCTTTTGTGTCAGGACAAAACCGACCGAAATAAATCGCTGACCGTAAATTTTGTTATGCTTTATCATTGCTGTTTTTTTATTCGTAAAGAGCGACTAATTAAGCAAATAAAATTTATTATAATAATAAAATATATAAATCTGTATTTCAATATATTATATCTAACCGTTTCGTGATTTTTGATAAATTTCGGATAATTTATTTCATTTTTCATATTTACATGACAAAAAAATTATATACCTTTATGGTCTAAAATAATAAAAATTTTGTTTTTACAAGCATAATCGATACATAATCAGTATATTAATTAGATGAGTAACATGAAATTAAAGATTAATACAGCATTAATATCTGTATTCAATAAAGATGGACTTTGCGAAATTGTAAAAAAACTGAACGAATTTGGGGTGAAAATATATTCGACAGGAGGCACTTACGATTTTATAAAAAATTCAGAAATAAATGTTCAGACTATAGAAAGTTTGACGTCATATCCATCAATTTTTGGCGGACGTGTGAAAACGCTGCATCCGAAAATTTTCGGCGGAATTTTGTTCAGACGCTCCAATATGAAAGATGTAGAAGAACAAATGCAATACAACATTCCCGCTATTGATATGGTAATTGTTGATTTGTATCCGTTTGAAGAAACTCTTAAACAAAATGCAAACGAAAACGACCTGATAGAAAAAATCGACATAGGCGGAATTTCGCTGATTCGCGCTGCCGCTAAAAATTTTCAAGATGTACTTGTCATTTCATCACGAAAACAATACGGCTGCATAGAAAAAATATTAACCGAACAGCAGGGTGAAACAACGCTTGCCGAACGAAAATATTTTGCAGCGCAGGCATTCAATATTTCATCTCATTACGATACCGAAATATTCAAATATTTTAATCGGCAACAGAACATTGATGTTTTCAAACAAAGCATCGAACAAGCAACTCAATTGCGCTACGGAGAAAATCCTCACCAGAAAGCATCGTTTTATGGAAATCCGGACGAAGTTTTCACCAAACTGCACGGAAAGGAAATATCGTACAATAACTTGCTGGATATAGATTCGGCAATAAATTTGATAAGCGAATTTGATGAGCCGACTTTCGCAATATTGAAACATAACAATGCCTGTGGCTGCGCTTCGCACAACGACATAACCGAAGCATGGAAACTTGCCCTGCAAGCCGATCCCGTATCGGCATTCGGAGGCGTGATAATCACAAACAGAACCGTTGACAAAACTTGTGCCGAAGAAATAAATAAAATATTTTTTGAAGTAATTATTGCGCCCGATTTTGCAGACGATGCACTGAATATATTGCAATCAAAGAAAAACAGAATAATTTTACGGCAAAAAGTGTTTACTTTTCCGCAAAAACAGTTCAGAACAATATTGAATGGCGTTGTAGAGCAAGACAGAGACAGTTGCACAGGAGGAATAGAAAAACTTGATTTTATGACAGATAAAAAACCTGATGAAGAACAGATATGCGATTTGATTTTTGCAAACAAACTGGTAAAACATTCGAAATCAAACGCAATTGTACTTGCCAAAAATCGCATGCTTATAGCAAGCGGTGCAGGACAGACATCAAGAGTTGATGCGCTGAAACAGGCTATCGAAAAAGCAAAAAGTTTCAGTTTATCGCTTACGGATGCCGTAATGGCTTCGGATGCGTTTTTTCCTTTTGTCGATTGCGTGCAGATTGCACACGAAGCAGGAATAAATGCAATTATACAGCCGGGAGGCTCGGTGCGCGATCAGGACTCTGTTGATTATTGCAATAAAAATAATATGGCAATGATATCAACAGGAATACGGCATTTTAGACATTAAAATTAAAATTGAAATTGAATTAAAGTTAAATATTAATAAAAATAAAAGAAATGGCATTTTCGTTACTAACGCAGGAATTAGCAATGGATTTGGGAACAGCAAATACTCTCATTATTTCTAACGATAGGATTGTTGTAGACGAACCCTCAATAGTTGCAATTGACAAACAAACCGACAAACTGAAAGCATTGGGGCATGCCGCCCGACAAATGCAGGGACGCGAACATGAAGGCATAAAAGTTATACGACCGTTGAGAGATGGCGTAATTGCAGACTTTGATGCAGCAGAAATGATGATTCGCGGAATGATAAAAATGATAAACAACAAACATCGATGGTTGCAGCCTACAATAAAAATAGTGATAGGAATTCCATCCGGAAGTACCGAAGTTGAAAGACGTGCAGTTCGCGACTCTGCCGAAAATGCAGGCGGACGCGGAGTTTATCTTATTTACGAACCAATGGCGGCGGCTCTGGGAATAGGACTCGACGTAATGGCGCCTACGGGAAACATGGTAATCGATATTGGCGGAGGCACAAGCGAAATTGCCGTAATTTCACTCGGCGGCATTGTTTGCGGCGAAAGTATTCGCACGGCAGGCGATGTTTTTACAAACGACATAAAGGAATTTATGCGTCAGGAATACAGCGTGCGCATAGGCGAACGCACAGCCGAAGATATTAAAATTGCAGTCGGTTCGGCTCTTACCGAATTGGAAAATCCACCGGCAGATTATATTGTCAGAGGTCCGAATATCATAACAAATTTGCCTCTTGAAATTGCAGTATCATATCAGAAAATAGCAATGGCGCTTGATAAATCAATAGCACGGCTCGAAACTGCAATTATAAACGTGTTGGAACAAATGCCGCCCGAACTGTATGCCGATGTTGTGGCAAACGGTATTCATCTTACAGGCGGCGGCGCTCTGCTCAAAGGATTGGATAAACGATTGAACAAAAAAATAAATATTCCTTTTATCGTTTCCGAAGACCCGCTTAGAGCCGTTGCCCGCGGAACCGGACTGGCATTAAAAAATATAGAAAAATTTCCGTTTTTAATGTAAAAAAATAACACATAAATGGTGTCGATAATTCGTTTTTTGCTTCGCTACCGAACCGCAATACTGTTTTTGATATTGGAGTTTGTTGCTGCTGTTTTGATATTCAATAATTCAAACTATCAAAAAACACAGTTTGCCGCTTATGTTGACAATATTAAAGGAATTGTATATGAAAAATATGCAGGCATAAAGCAGTATTTTAAATTAGAAGATGAAAATAAAAAATTGATTGCCGAAAACCTTGAATTACACAACAAACTGAACTATTACATCAACAGAGATACAATACGCAGCGGAATCGCAAAAAACATTGTTAACCGTCCTGCCTACACTTATAAAACGGCAAAAATAATAAGAAATTCAACAAATAAACAGCAAAATTTTATAATACTCAATACAGGCAGCAAGCAAGGCGTACGTCCTGAAATGGGAGTTATTTCGAGTGATGAAAAAATGATAGGAATGATTGTAAAAACTTCGCCAAACTATTCATCTGCCATATCAATATTAAATACGGGATTTATAAAATTCAGCGGCAAACTGAAACGCACAGGCAACTATGGAACAATATCATGGAACGGAGTAAACATTAACAACGTGCAACTTCACGACATAATGCAGCAAAGCGATGTTGTGATTGGCGATACGGTTACGACAAATCAACATTCGGGCGTTTTTCCCGAAAACATTTTAATAGGAACAGTAGAAAAAATCAATATAAAAGATGGTATTTTTTATGAAATAGATGTAAAGTTAAGCCAAAATATGAAAATGCTGCAAAATGTTTATATTGTTGATATTCACGATAAAGACGAAATAAATACACTGTTGACCAATGAATGATTTTGTTAAATATACGTTATGGTTTGTATGCCTGATATTATTACAGGAATTTTTGTTCAATAATATACAGTTCATACATTTTTTATCACCATACATATACATATTTTTGATTTTGATTTTACCTTTTAACATGCATTCGGCGCCTGTCATGTTTGTATCATTCGGATTGGGATTAAGCGTTGATATAATTTCCGCAGGTATTCTCGGCGCACATGCGGCGGCATGTACGGCAGCAGCATTTTGCCGTAATTTTATTATAAAAATCACAATTCCGCGCGTCGAATACGAGAGCATGTCCACATCTACGGCTATGCAAATAAAATGGAACATATTTTTACTGTATGCATTTTTATTCGTGTTCCTGCATCATTTTATTTTGTTTTTACTTGAAATATTATCATTAGACAATTTTATTTTTACATTTGCACGAATTTTAATCAGTTCAATTATAACGACTGTATTTATACTTTTGATAAAAATTCTTTTTAACAAAGACTTTAAACGTAATGTATAAGAAAACGTTAAAATTTCATTATTTCCGTTTTTCGTCATTATGAACTGCGAACGCAGCAAAACAGAAAAAAATTACTGTTTTATCATTTATCATTGTCTTTTATCATTAAATTATAATAAAAATAAAAAACAGTAACCGTCAAGCAGTCAATAGAAAAGTTTATGGAAATGACGGTTGCCTCCTCCAATTTTTATCTGTCGGTGCAGAATATCGAAAAATTTATGTATGTTTGTACGTCAAAAAGATTGACAAGATTTTATAAATAGAAATTTATGTTAAAAGACGAAAGTATGAGAATGCTGTTTACATCAGCAGTGAACGCAGCAATACGAGCCGGTGCAAAAATTATGGAAGTGTACGAGTCGGGAGATTTGCATATAAAGGCAAAATCCGATTTAACGCCGTTAACGCTTGCCGATACTTTGGCTCATAATGAAATAAAATCGAGTCTGGCAGTTACGCGAATTCCGGTTATAAGCGAAGAAGGACGTTCTATTGCTTACGATGAACGCAGTTCGTGGGATTTGTTTTGGATGGTTGATCCGCTCGATGGTACGGACGAATTTATAAATCGCACAAGCGATTTTACCGTAAATATAGCCTTAATACAGAATGGTTATCCTGCAACGGGAATAGTATATGCGCCTGCTTACAGGCGAATTTATTTTGCTGCAAAAGAACGCGGAGCTTATTGTAAAGACAATGTAAAACCTGATATTAATGCTCAATTCAGTTCTGCAGAAATGATTGAAAATTCCATTAAATTGCCGGTTTACACTGCAGACAGTAATAATTTGACTGTCGTTACAAGCCGTTTGCATATAAGTCCCGATACTTCGGATTATGTAAATGAATTGCGAAAAAAATATCCTGATATTACTGTTATCCGACGCGGCAGTTCGCTCAAAATGTGCATGCTTGCATTAGGCAAAGCCGATATTTATCCACGGTTTGATACGACCTGGGAATGGGATACAGCCGCAAGTCAAATAATAGCCGAAGAAGCCGGATTTACCGTATGTTCGGTTGAAGATGAAACGCGATTGAGTTATAACAAGGAAAATATGCAAAATCCATGGTTTGTATGTAAAAAAGCAATGAAAGATACCAATTAATTTATGCTTAAACAAAAATTAAATACTGAAAAAATAAATTACAAATCAATAAAACCTGTTTTTGACAATTCAAAAAAACGCGTATATATTGAAACTTACGGCTGTCAAATGAATGTAAATGACAGTGAACTTGTATTGTCGATATTGCAGGATAACTGTTATTCGCTTACAAAAAATATCGACGAGGCTGATTTGATTTTAGCAAATACATGTTCGATTCGCCAAAATGCCGAACAGCGTATTTGGGGACGATTGGACGTTTTTCGTCTTGCAAAAAATAAAAAACCGGAATTGAAAATCGGAATTATAGGCTGCATGGCTGAACGTTTGAAAGAAGAGATTATCGAACGTTCAAAAATTGTTGATTTGGTTGTCGGACCCGATGCTTACCGCTCGCTGCCCGATTTGCTGCATAACGTCGAAGCAGGACAAAAAGATATTAACGTATTGCTTTCACGCGAAGAAACTTATGCCGACATTATTCCCGTACGAATGGATGAAAACGGCGTAAGCGCATTTGTTTCAATTATGCGAGGCTGTAACAATATTTGTGCATATTGCGTTGTTCCTTACACGCGCGGAGCCGAACGCAGCCGCAATCCCAAAACCATTTTGAACGAAGTTCAAACTCTTGTCGATAACGGCTATAAAGAAATTACTTTGCTCGGGCAAAATGTTGATTCGTATTTTTGGAAAGATGAAACAAATTCCGAAAAAAATGTAAATTTTGCAAAATTACTCGAAATGGTGGCACTTGTAAATCCTCTGATGCGCGTGCGCTTTGCAACATCTCACCCCAAAGACATACGTAATGGAGTTTTATATTCAATGGCAATGTACGAAAATATCTGTGTCTGCATTCATCTTCCCGTGCAGTCGGGAAGTACGCGAATACTCGAATTGATGAACCGTAAATATACCCGCGAACATTATCTGGAACGCATTGCAAAAATCCGTGAAATTATTCCCGATTGCTCAATAACTACCGATATTATTGCAGGATTTTGTACCGAAACGGAAGATGACCATAAACAAACATTATCGTTGATGAACGAAGTTGGTTACGATTTTGCATATATGTTTAAATATTCCGAACGTCCCAATACAAAAGCAGCGCGACATCTGAAAGATGATGTTCCCGATGAAATAAAAACAAAAAGATTAAACGAAATAATAGAACTCCAGAATCACCTTTCGCTCGAAAGCAACAAACGCGATATAGGAAAAATATTCAAAGTACTGATTGATGGAGTTTCAAAACGTTCGGATGAATATCTTTCGGGCAGAACATCTCAAAACAAAACAGTAGTTTTTCCGAAAGCAAATTTTAATACGGGAGATTTTGCAAATGTACGCATCGTAAGCTGTACTTCGGCTACGCTTATAGGTGAAACAGTTGAAGAAAAAAAACGCGAAAAAATAATCGAACTTAAAAATATTATTGATGAAACAATACATAATGTTGAAAACAAAATAAAAAGTAAAATAAAACAAAGAATAAAAAAAGATACATAACATTAAATAAAAAATAAAATGGAAACGATAAAGACAACTTATCTCGGCGGACTGCGCACCGAAGCAACGCATATTCAATCAAATGATACTATACATACAGATGCGCCAAACGATAATCACGGAAAAGGCGAAGCATTTTCGCCAACCGATTTGTTTGCGGCTTCACTTGGCAGCTGCATGCTTACGATCATGGGAATTTCGGCAAACACACACGGTTTCAATATCGACGGAACAACTGCAAAAATCACAAAAATCATGGGAACAAATCCACGCCGTATTGTAGAAATAATTGCAGAACTCACATTCCCGAAAAATAATTACAGCGCAAAAGAAAAAAAGATTATAGAACTTTGCGCAAAAGAATGTCCTGTTGCCAACAGCCTGCATCCTGATTTGAAACAAACGGTAATTTTTAATTATTTGTAAAAATAATTTTAAAATCCGGCAAAAGCGATATGCAAAATTTCCGTCTGACAATTAAAATATAATGGCAGGTAAGCTTTGCATTCAAAGGCTCTAAAAGAGTCAAAAGTTTTTTCAACAAATCAACTTTATTGAACTTTTGCAAAAGGTTTCACAAAAATAATCAATGAGCGGATAATGACAAAATTGTCCGCTTTTTTATCAGGGTCAACGCATTTAATTTTATAACAACCTTATTATAAGTATTTTACAATCGGAAATTTTAGAAAAATCTCATTTTGTAATACCTTGATTATAAGTATTATATGTTATTTTAATGCGTTGACCCTGGTAATTATTTGATTTTGGCATCTAATTAAAAAATATGCATACTCAATATTTGACCTGGAATTATTATCTTTGCAATTTAAAAATAGAAAGAAGATATGAATTTATTGAATTTCACAGAGATGTATCCCGATGAGGCGAGTTGTAAAGCC
>JAIRKV010000102.1 GCA_031259935.1 Prevotellaceae bacterium
AGCGTTTGAAGCAAATTTTCCCTGTTGCGTTCGTACTGTTTCAGCATTTCGTCGGGATAATCTTCATTTTTATCATTTTCGAAAATGCAGATAAAATCGTTCATATATTTTGGCAAGCCGTAACGATTTTTGATTTTTTCATTAAAACTGTTTTGTTCAAAATTTCCTTTTTTATAAAAAGCAATATTTTTTTGAAATAATGTATTGATAAGATTTTGATTATCGTAAGGATAAAACAAAACTTTCACCATATCATAATCGTTCGGATGTATGCTTTCTTCGACTTCTTTGCGCAGGGCTGCAAAATCGAATTTTTTTGCATCAAAATCCATTATCAGTTCAGGCAAACTTGATATAAGACAAGGATATTCCCGTTTCATAATAGCATGTTTTTATTCCTGTCCGAAAAGCAACTGTCGCATTTTTGGACGCATGTATTCGCTGAAAAGATTCAAAAAGTCCTGTTCGGTAAAACTTATGTAATATCCGTTGTTTTTTGATGCAATTCTGAATCCTGATTTTATGTTTTTTGAAAAGGTAAATTCCGTTTTGCCTTCGTTAAGTTGCTTTATTGCAGAGTCGTTTATGAACTGTTCAAATTCTTTTTGTTTTGATTCGGGCAATAAAACACTTAATTCCGCTGCGTTTTGCCTGTCGGTTTTGAAGCTTTCAACGGCAGTTTTTATGAGCGTCTGCACAAATGCAACATCATTCATTGCAGCATTTGTAACGGGCGTAATTGCTTTTGCCGTAATCAGCGTTTCTACGCTTTGTTTGATTTGCGCTATTACCTGTCGCGAAACCATAACGATTTCGGCATCAGCGTTTTTCTTTGTTTCGGCTGCCGATTTGTTTGCTGCGGCGATTATTGATTCTGCCTGCTGTCGGGCATCATCCGTAATTTTTTTTGCTTCGATTTTGGCGTTAGCCAAAAGTTCTTCGGCGTCGTTTTGTCCTTTCGACAATCCTTCCCTGTATAATTTTTCTGTTAATTCTTGGAGTTTGTTTTGCATATAATTATTTATTAAAATAAAATTAGGAATTTGAGAACAAAGGTAAAAAGAAATTATATATTAAGAATAAAAATAATCAACAAATAATAATGAACAGCGGAAACGTCGAATTTAAACCTAAACACTTGCTCCTTACAAATAAAAAAATCAGCAATGACAGGACAGATTAAATTTTACGGTCTTTATTTATTTCTGTCGGTTTTGTTTTGACATAAAAGCAAAGCACCACGTCATTGCGAGGAGCGTAGCGACGAAGCAATCCAGAAATAAACCGTCATTACAAAAAAAGCAATACCGACACACAAACTTTATTTCCACCTTATTTCAAAAATAAAACAACCTTGGTAGCAAAAGATAATCCACACATTTTAACCTTATTAGATTATTGTTCATTTGTTTTTATTATTTCCGGATTAACTCCGTTGAATTCCGCTGTGTTTCTGGATTGCTTCGGGCTAACGCCCTCGCAATGATGAACAAAAAATATCCCGTAGGGATAGAATGTTGGTAGAAATTTTACCGCAACCACAGGCTACGTGCGGAGCAGCGGCGGTTTTTCAAGTCATCTGCGGCAACCCGCACGTAATGCACAACGAGATGTTGTTTCTACCGAGCGATGCATTCCTAATGGAATGCGAATAAGCAAATCAGGGAGCACAGCGAAGAAACACACAAAAACCTTATTTACACCTTATTTAAATAACAAAACAACCTTAGTAGCAAAAGATAACATACACATTTTAACCTTATTAGCTTATTGTTCATTTGTTTTTAATTATTTCCGGATTAACTCCGTTGAGCTCCGCTGCGCTTCGGTTGCTTCGGGCTAACGCCCTCGCAATGACGGTTTGTTCTTCGTTGCTGTGTCTCGCAACGACCTGCTGCCTGTTTTTTTGTCAAAACAAAATTGATAAAAATAAATAATGACCGAAAATTTTAATGCATTATCACGCTCATTTTTTTATTCGTAAAGAGCAACTGCATATATTTAACATTAATGTTTTTTACGGTAAATTTATATTTTTCGCCATGCGGCAAACAAAATGTTACTATAATTTTTTAACTTTGCAAAAATTTAAATTGTAATAAAATTGTAAAATCCGATAAAACATTATGAAAATAGCAATAGCAGGAACAGGTTACGTAGGGCTGGTTACAGGAAGTTGTTTTGCCGAAATGGGAACAGATGTTACGTGTATCGATGTGAACAGCGAAAAAATAGAAAATCTTAAAAAAGGCATTATTCCCATATTTGAACCCGGGCTGGATGAAATTGTAAAACGCAATATCAAAGCCGGACGCTTGCATTTCGGCACATCTGTCGGTGATTGCATAAACGATATCGAAATATTGTTTATTGCGGTCGGCACTCCGCCGCAGGAAGATGGCAGCGCTGATTTACAGCATGTTTTGGATGTTGCCAAAACTACAGGTCAAAATCTTGAAAAGTATATTCTTGTTGTAACAAAAAGCACCGTTCCCGTAGGAACATCGCAAAAAGTGCAACAGACAATTGAGGCAGAACTTAAAGCGCGCAATAAAAATATTGAATTTGACGTTGCGTCCAATCCCGAATTTTTGAAAGAAGGAGATGCCGTTAACGATTTCCTGAAACCCGACAGAATCGTTGTCGGCATAAATTCGGAACGCGCCAAAAAACTTATGATAAATCTGTATAATCCATTTATGATCAACAATTTCCGTATGATATTTATGGATGTTGCATCGGCAGAAATGACAAAATACGCAGCAAATTCGATGCTTGCAACGCGTATAAGTTTTATGAACGATATTGCAAATCTCTGCGATTTGCTCGGAGCAAACGTAAACATGGTGCGACAAGGTATTGGTACGGATTTGCGCATAGGCAGCAAATTTCTTTATTCAGGCTGCGGATACGGCGGCTCGTGTTTCCCGAAAGACATAAAAGCGCTTATTCAAACAGCAAAAGACAAAGGGTATAACATGCAGATATTAAATGCAGTAGAATCGGTAAATGAGGAACAAAAGAAAATTGTATTCAAAAAACTCGAAAAGCATTTTAACGGCAATCTGGCAGGAAAAACAATTGCTGTTTGGGGATTATCGTTCAAACCACAAACCGACGATATAAGAGAAGCGCCATCGATACAAACCATTAAAATGCTGATTGATGCAAAATGCAAAGTGAATGTGTATGATTCTGTTGCCATACAGGAAGTTAAACATGTTTTCGGAGATAAAATATCGTATGCCGAAAACATGATGGATGCCACAAAACATGCAGATGCCTTGCTTCTTATAACAGAATGGAAAGAATTTCGCCTTCCAAACTGGGAACAGATAAAATTACAAATGAACACACATGTAATTATCGATGGACGAAATATTTATAATCGTGAACAACTTACGGAAATGGGATTTTCATATTACGGAATAGGACAATAAAACATATAAACAATATTTATCTTAAAAATCAAAAAAAATGAAGAAAAAAAATCTGATTATCATTGCTTTACTGTGCATACAATTTGCAGCATGCAGCAGTAAGGTCGAAAAATTAGGCAGACAAGCCGACGAAGCAATAATCGCCGTTCTCAACAACTACGATTACACAGGACTTGCCGTTGTTGCGGTCAGCGACAACAAAATTGCGTATTCAAACGAATTTGGGTTGAAAAATATTGATACACAGGAAAAAATCAGCAAAGATGATTTGTTTCGTATTGCATCAATATCAAAAACATTTACATCGGCGGCAATAATGCAACTGTACGAACAGGGAAAATTCAATCTCGACGATGATATCAGCGAGGCGCTCGGTTACAGCGTGCGCAATCCCAAATTTCCCGATACAAAAATTACATACAAAATGCTGCTTTCGCACACGTCGAGTTTGAGCGATGCCGAAGGATATTTTAATTATGACATTTTGAAACCCGAAATGAATCCGAACTTTGCAAATGTCTATTGGGATTACGCTCCGGGCGAAAAATACAATTACTGCAATCTCGGATTTAATCTGCTCGGCGCTCTTGTCGAAATTCATTCCGGACTGAGATTTGATGTGTATATCCGTCAAAATCTGCTCATTCCGCTTGGTATCATTGATGCCGGATTTAATGTTGATTCGCTTGACAATTCAAAATTTGTTAAAATTTACACCCGACAAGATTCCGTCTGGATTGAATCGGCAGATGCATACAAAAGCCGCAAAGCCGAAATGGAAAATTACACGCTCGGCAAAAATGCAATATTGTTTTCGCCAACCGGAGGAATGAAAATATCGGCGACAAACCTTGCAAAATGGATGCTTTGCAGAATGAATTACGGAAAACTCGACGACACGGAAATCATCTCCGAAGAAACGTCAAAATTAATGTTTACGCCGGTTGAACCGACAAACGGAACCAGTTCGTACGGACTGGGAATTGCCGTTTCAACAGATTTGGTTGCAGGCGACACGCTTAAAGGACACACAGGCAGCGCTTACGGTTTGACAAGCGCAATGTTTTTCAATCCCGACAAAAAATTCGGCGTTGTGATGATAGCCAGCGGAAGCGCACCGAAAAACGGGCAGGACAAAATAATTTCCGACATCATAAATGCCATGCATAAAGTGTTTTTAAGCAAATGACAACATAGATAAAACCGTAGAATACAGATTTTTATGCAAGATAAAATACGCTTTTCAATAGTAGTTCCGGTTTTGAATCGTCCGAATGAAATCAGAGAATTACTGGAATCCTTATCGCAGCAGACCGATAAGGATTTTGAAATCATCATAATGGAAGGACAATCCATTCAACCCAGCGATGAAATTTGTAAAGAATATTCAAAAAGACTTGACATAAAATACATTCAAAATCAGATATTAAGCCGCAGTATTCGGCGCAATTTCGGAATCGAGGCAGCAACAGGAAATTATGTAATATTTTTTGATTCCGACTGCATTTTACCTCCGCAATACATTGAAACTCTGCGAAAACATCTCAACGAAAATTATTCCGACTGTTTTGGCGGCATCGACAGCGCAAACGAATCGTTCACTACGCTTCAAAAAGCCATAAACTATTCAATGACATCAACATTCACAACAGGCGGCATCAGAGGCGGCACGGGCAAAAATTTTCTTCCGCGTGCCTTTAATATGGGATTTTCGAAAGAAGTATACGAAAAAGTCGGAGGATACGATGACATCATCGGCGAGGATATCGATTTGAGTATGAGAATAAAAGATGCGGGATTTTCTGTTCGTCCGATAAAAGAAGCCTTTGTGTATCATAAACGCCGATTGACATTGAAAAAATTTTACAGACAGACGTATACTTTCGGCTGCGCACGCATTGTGTTTGCCAGCAGACACAAAGGCTCGCTAAAAGCATTGCACCTGCTGCCATCGTGTTTCGCAGTGGGAAATATTTTTCTTGTTCTGGCAGGCATAATTTTCGGCTGCATCTGGTTTTTATTACCGATATTAATTTTTGTTATTATAATTTTTGTTGATTCTTTTATGAAAAACAAAAAATTATCAATATCATTGGTATCAATATTTGCAAGTTACATTCAACTTTTCGGATATGGAACGGGATTTTTGGACGAGATGATAACTCACAGAATTTCAAAAAAAACAGCAGAAAAAATGTATAGACAGTAAAAAATTTCACGTTCAAATAAAAATCGTTAAAGAAATTTATCAAAAAATTTGCCTGTTTAAAAAATTTGGTTTATTTTTGCATATAATTATTAATTCGGCAGACGGTTCTGCGGATTGAACACGAACATTGCAAAACAAAACGGAGAAGCCGAAAGCCGAAAAGTGGAGGCGTTAAAATTTAATTTTTGAAAATATGACACTGGAATCAATATTTGGTATTATTGGCGGTATTATTGGACTTTTTTCAATTGCAGTTGCAATTTTTTTCGACATACGAAACAGAGCGCAAATAAAAAATGTGATTTCAAAATTACATGAAACCACACAGGAGGTTGAAGCAATAGCCAACCATTTGTCTTTTAGCGCTATTAAACCCTTTCCATTTGGTTTGGAGAATGTTATTAATCTGTTGAAAAAATATCAAAAAATAGCAAAAGAGAAACATAAAAAATTTTATTTGGATATTTATACGGATGTGCCGGGCTATGCTGTTTTCAGTCATAATAAATTATGGAATGATTTTTATGATTGCCTGAAAAATATTGTAGAGGAATTGAAAACCAATTTCCCGATATTCTGGTATTTTTATTCGGACAGTCGTTTAAAAAAACAAATTAGAGAACAGTTTGCAAGTTGGAAAGAATATAATTTGAAAGATCTAAAAAAAGAAATTTATTTACGAATTAGAGACGAAAGCAAAGAAGGAGAAGAAAAAGAGATATTAAAATTTATGCACGACGAAGAGAATTGCAGGTTTTGTACATCCGGGCATTGCCGATCTTCCAATAATATTGAAGAATGTAAGGAAATATTGGAATTAAAAAACGAAGTAGATAAATTACAGAATAACACGACAACAAAAGAAGATATCTCTCATTTTGTCGAAGAGAAAATTTTTAATACGATGGAAACTCTGCACACTAATGCGATTGAACGAATTAAATATCTTTCAAGTTTGGGAAACGTCAGATATGCCAATAAAAGGCTTGATGACGATTTGCCTTTTTTCGCCTGGATTATTTTAGAAGAATCGGATAATTCCGACATCAAAGAAGGTGAAAAAAACCCAAAATTAATTCCTGTTGAGGGAATTGTTTCGTATAATTTTAATGATGAGCAAAATCAGGCAATCGAAAAAGGGTTTAAAACAAGTGACCATAAGTTAATCAGCTCGCTGTATGATATAGTTCATTCCAATGCAAAACAGCAGTTAAAAAAATCCAAACAGCAATCACAACAAAAAGAAGGATAAATGTATCTGCATAAGAAACGGTTTGCCTCAGTCGAAGTTGTGTCGCAAAATTTTGGAAGAAATTTTTATGCGTTTGTGTGCAATTAAAAATTTTATGCTAACTTTGCACAATTGATTAATAAATATATTTTATGACAATTCTTTCAATGTTTTACGGATTGACTGTTTCCATGTTTTATGGAGATACCCGACAAAATAAAGTTCCTCATATTCATGAGAATTAGCGGTTAATGTACAAAATATTTTTAGATATGAAACAGAATAAATATTTGATTATAAACAAAATAAAATAGAAAATATGACATAATTAACCAGCATGTTATTGGATAAATAGAATGGCGTTAAATGTTAAATCTTGCTTCTGAAACTTAGACAATTTCAAAAGAATTTGACAAGAATTAAGTAGATAACGCTCGCAGATTGCGGGCTTATTTTCTTGTCAAATTAGGTAGTCTAAGACCTCGGAAGCGGATGTAAGTCCGCTTTTTTATTTGTCCGGTTTTTGAGACAAAAGAAGGTAATGCCGAAAATCCTGTAAAGAGTAGGCGCTAATTTAATGTGTTTTTTTATGAGTACACAATTATTAAACGACTTTATGATAAAGTCAGTGAGTAATCTTCAATTTTCGGGAGATTATCCGGAACGCGAAGAAATCCGTTGCGACGGAAAATGTAGCGATGGAAGTTGCAGTGGCGATTGTCGCGGTTCCTGTTCGGGAACGGCGGCGCGCTAAAACAGAAAGTTACCTGTTGCCTGTTATGGCTTACAGGTAACTTTTTATATTGTTTACACTTTATATAAAATTACAAATATGAATAATTCTGTTGTCAAAAAATTCAACCTGTCAATTGTTTTGACTCATCAATGCAATTTAAGATGTAATTATTGCTATGAATCAATTAGAAACAAAAAGACAATAAACATGGATGTTGCAAAATCCATTATATGCGAATATCTTAACAGTGAAGAATATGATGAGGTCGAAATCGACTTTTTTGGCGGTGAACCATTTTTAGAGTTTCAGAAAATAAAAAAAATTTGTGAATGGGTCTGGTCACAGCGATGGAAAAATAATTTTTTATTTTTTACAACAACTAATGGAACTTTGGTACACGGTAAAATTAAAGAATGGCTGCGCAGCAATAAAAAAAGATTTTGGGTAAGCGTTAGTTTGGATGGCGAAAAACAAAGTCACAATATTAACAGAAGCAACTCATTTGACCTCATTGACCTTTCTTTTTTTTATGAATGCTGGCCTCGTCAAACTGTAAAAATGACAATATCAAAAGAAACGGTTAATAATCTGTATAATAACATTATTTATCTGCATTCATTGGGATTTAAGATAACAGGAACAAATTTTGCAGAAGGAATTAACTGGGAAGATACAAAATGCAAAAAAGTTGTATTTGAGCAATTAGAAAAATTGTGTCAATATTATATTGATAATCCTGACATTGAGCCTGTTCCATTAATCAATATGTCAATATTTAAATGTGAAGAAAAAAAACGCAAAGCAAAAATTTGCGGTTGCGGAGAAATGATGGCAACATACGAACCTGATGGCAGAAAATATCCCTGTACTTTTTTTACTCCAATGACTTTTAATGAAACGCAGTTATCTTTTATTGACAAAATTGACTGGACGGATGCCGAAAATTTTATAGACGAAGATTGCTTCAACAATTGTTATTTAGAACCGGTTTGCAGTTGCTGCTACGGTGCAAATTTATTACAAAATGGCAAAATCAATATCCGAGACAGAAGCAAATGCGAATTAATGAAAGTTCGTGCCGTTTTTTCTGCGGCGCTTGCTGCACACAAGTTAATACAAAAACCCACTGACAGTTACGAAAACTTTTTAACCGCAAAAGCGATTCAAAAAATAAACATTTTATACAGGAAATTATGAAATTTCAAATCCGAAATACTTTAGCAAACGATATTGCGATTTATAAAAAATGTATTGAAAGCAATGAATTTAGATGGAATCTTTATGGAAATAATATCGTTAAAACAGAAGAATGTATTTTGTATAAAGAAGAACAGCACAAAAAGTTTATAGTTTCAAAAATAAATACCGACACAATAGAAGATATAGGTTTTTGTGATTTTTATTTCAACAGGGAAATAAAGGAATACATTTATTCGGGAGGCATATTGGCAAAGTTTTTCAATAGCGGAATAGGATTATACGCCAATATTGCAGTTTTATCATATATGTTCACTGTTGATACTAATACGGTTATTAAAGTTTATATATATAAATATAATCAGCGCTCACTGAAAATGGCAATAGCAATCGGTTTTCAATTTTACGGTGAAACAGAAGACGAAAACATACTGAAACTTACCGTAAGTAAATTTAATAATCAATTTGTAAATAAAATTCTTAAACGATTGGAAATATCTGTTATATTGCCGTAAACTTTACATTGTCCGAACAGCTAAACAATCCGCTCAAAACCCTGCGAATTTCAAAACAAACAGGGTCAACGCATTAAAATAACATATAATACTTATAATCAAGGCATTACAAAATGAGATTTTTCTAAAATTTCCAATTGTAAAATACTTATAATAAGGTTGTTATAAAATTAAATGCG
>JAIRKV010000195.1 GCA_031259935.1 Prevotellaceae bacterium
GCAATGACGTACTGTTTGCTTTTATGTCAAAACAAAACGGACAGAAATAATGTCGTATTATTGCTGATTTTTTTATTTTTAAAGAGCGACTAATGAGTTGATAAGGCACAGTACAATTATATTAACGGTTTAAAAAAGACACAACCGAATTTTGTTCGGTTGTATCCTTCGTTTAACTTAAAAAACTAAACATTATGAAAACACATTATCTGCTTTTTATATATTCTTCATTGATACCTTTAATTATATCGGCTGTTATGTCTAAACCCGGATTTCCGTATAAAACCGTTGAATTTCCGGAAGAACTGATAATCATACTGTAGCCTTTTTCTTCGTTGTATTTTTTTACATATACCATTATTGCATTTTGTATTTGATTGAGCAAAACGATTTCTTTTTCGGCTAATTCGTTTCTGATTTTATTTTGTTCTTCTTCCAAACGCTGCTGACGTTGAATTAATCTTCCCTGTTCCTGTTCGGCTTGTGAACGGGTTATCAGTCCTTTGTCACTTTTTTCGCGAAATGCGTTAACATCTTTCTCAAAAGCGCTGGCTTTTGTCCGCAAGTCGGTGTCAGCCTTTGTTACATCGTCTTCATAACTTTTTCTCAATTCGTGATACATATCAAAACTGTTTATAATAGAATCCATGCGAACAAAAACAATATCGCCTTTTTCTGCTTTCAAAACAGGAATGTCGCTATTTGTCGAATCTATTGTTGTTTTTTCAATATTTTTTGATCCGTTACCGCCGCAAGATGACAATATTAAAAACAATGTCAATGCAAATATATACGTTTTTTTCATTCTAAAATTTTATATTACCAGACTGCAAAGATAAAATAAGTTTTTGTTAAATTGCATCTATTTGTTAATAAATTTTTGTATGCATTCTACAAATTTTTCTTTTTGTTCTGCATGAAGCCAATGTCCGGCTTCTGTAATTACTTCTAATTTCATGTTAGAAAAGGCACTTGTAATTATCTTAATATCAGAATGTGTAATATAGTTTGATTTGCCGCCTGCTATGAATAAAGTTGGAATTTGGATATTGATGTTTTCGTTTTTTTTGAGCGATCCGCAAACCATATCATTAACATTATTTAATATTGCGGACAGATTAAATCGCCATAAAAAATTACCGTTTGGAGTGCGATACAAATTTTTCAGCAGAAAATTTTGAAGATTCAGGTCGTTTATTTTTTGTGATAATTGCACGGCGGCATCACGGTGCGAATGTATTTCGTTTAAATTTACAGATGTTAGCGCTGTCAGTATATTTGTGTGAAATGTCAATATTTCCGTTTGATTTTCACAGTCGAAAGGCGAAATATCTGCAATTACTATTTTTGACGGCAAATCGGGAAATTGCTTTGCAAATAAGGCTGCACAGCGTCCTCCTGCTGAATGTCCAATGATAACGGGCTTTTCAATTTTATAGAATTTGATAAATTCAACCAGGTCGCTGCACATTGCTTCGTACGAATGTTCGGCGCTATGCGGCGAGCGTCCGTGATTTCTTAAATCTACGGCAAAAACCCGATTAGTATGCGAAAGACTTTTTGCAACGCTCGTCCAATTGTCAGAGCAGCCGTAAAGTCCGTGCATAATAATAATATTGTTGCCGATATTGCCGAATTTGCGAAAAAACAGATGCATATAAGTTTTACAGAATTTATTTTACTCCATTGACAAAAAATGTATTTTATCTTATGAATGAGTTAATTATTGATTATCAAGATTTAATCAAAATTCACAACAAAATGCAATATTTTTATAAGCAATTATCCAGACGAATATTATTTACCGTTCATCGTAATTAAAAATTCTTCATTTGAAGATGTTTTTTCGAGACGTGTTTTCATAAATTCAATTGCTTCAAGCGATGTCATATCACCCAAATAATTACGAAGTATCCACATGCGTCCGAGAGTTTCTTTGTCGATAAGCAAATCTTCGCGGCGCGTGCTTGACAATATAACATCTACGGCTGGAAATATTCGTTTATTCGATAATTTACGGTCGAGTTGTAATTCCATATTTCCGGTGCCTTTAAATTCTTCGAAAATAACTTCGTCCATTTTTGAACCGGTTTCGGTAAGCGCTGTTGCAAGTATTGTGAGCGAGCCTCCGTTTTCAATGTTACGCGCCGCTCCGAAAAAACGTTTTGGTTTTTGCAGGGCATTTGCATCTACTCCTCCCGACAGCACTTTACCTGACGCCGGCTGAACTGTATTGAACGCACGCGCAAGGCGTGTAATTGAATCGAGAAGAATTACTACGTCGTGTCCACATTCAACCAGTCGTTTTGCTTTTTCAAGAACGATATTTGCAATTTTGACATGGCGATCAGCAGGTTCGTCGAATGTTGATGCAATAACTTCGGCATTTACGCTGCGCGACATGTCCGTAACTTCTTCGGGACGTTCGTCTATCAGCAACACTATCATGTAAACTTCGGGATGATTTGCCGTGATTGCATTTGCAATATCTTTCAGCAACATTGTCTTTCCCGTTTTGGGCTGAGCAACAATAAGTCCTCTTTGACCTTTGCCTATAGGCGCAAACATATCAACTATACGCACCGAAATGTTACGGTTGAATCCGTGTCCGGTGAGATTGAATTTTTCGTCGGGGAAAAGCGGCGTAAGAAAATCAAAAGGAATACGGTCGCGAATAAAATCGGGAGTTCTTCCGTTTATTTCGTTTACTTTTATTAGCGGGAAATATTTTTCACCTTCTTTTGGCGGACGAATGCTGCCGGTAACAGTATCTCCCGTTTTTAATCCAAACAGTTTTATCTGTGATTGCGATACGTAAATATCATCGGGAGAATTTAAATAATTATAATCGGATGAACGTAAAAATCCATATCCATCAGGCATTAGTTCAAGTATTCCCGTTGCTTCAATAATGCCTTCAAATTCATACTTTTCGTCCTTTTTTATATCGCAAATTTTATTTACCTGTTCGATATCATTGTGCTTTTGTTCGGTCTGTGCAGGTTGTGCTACCGTCTGGTTATTTTGTTGCGGCTGTTCAACTTTTTCGTCAGCAGTATTGTTTACTTCAACGGCTTTGACTTCTTTATCATTTTTATTGGCAGCTGGCTGTTGCAGTTCTTTGCTGTTTTCATTTGCTTTTTTAGGTCTTCCGCGCGAAAGTTTCTTTTGATTTATAACCTGCTGAATAGTTTTAATATCTTCTCTGATATGTTTCTGTATTTCTTCATTTATTTTTTCTTCTTTTGGCGAAGGAAATATTTCAATCTGAACAACAGAATTTCCAACTTTGGTATCATCTTCTTTCGGAGGAGTTGAATATCCTACTTTTTTAAACTCTGTTTCGATACGTTTTATACGTTCGCGTTTTGTTTTTGCATTGTATTGTTTGTTGGCAGCATTACTGTTTTCATCGGTTTTTTTAACCGACTGTTTTTTGCTGTGTTCCTGTTTTTCGCCGCTTTGATTATTATTTATCGACATAATGGCCTGTTCATCCAATATTCGATAAATTAAGTCTTCTTTTGTTAATGTCTGAGCCTTTTTTACGTTCAATGTCTTTGCAATTTCAAAAAGTTCTTCTTTTGTTTTTTTATTTAATACTAAAATGTCGTACATATTATGTTTTTTATTTGTTCATAATTGATTACATAAACTTAATTTTGATTTCCCATATTTCATGATTGTTTCATATCGTAATTGATAACAACAAGCGCTTTTTTACTTATTTATTAAACAAAACATATTAAGCATAATGACTTAAATATAATATTCGGATAATAGTTTTTGGCAGAAATATGTCGCAAAGGTAGAAACTTTTTTAATATCTCCAAAAAAAACGGAATTTTTTTTGTTTTGGCAGATTCAATATAACTCTTTTTGAGCAAAAAATCACCAAAAAATCTAAAAACCGCCTGAAAACATGTTTCAAAAATCAACTCCAACAAAAAAACTCAAAAGTTTTTTCAATGAATCAACTTTATTGAATTTTTACAAAGGTCTCTATAAATGATTTCAATACTTCTTTATATCTCAACTAAATAGTCGCTCCTTAAAAAGCCAATTTTATGCAGCATGATAATAAAGTTTTTGCGAAAAAAATAAGCGAAAAATAATTTGGAAAATTTTTTCTTTTAACATTTCCATCATTTTTTTCAAGTTCCATGCAGTTGCTGACATTAATGCGTTGATTTGTACGCCATTAACTCCA
>JAIRKV010000292.1 GCA_031259935.1 Prevotellaceae bacterium
ATTTATATTTTGTTCAATAAATGATACATTATCAATCAACTGATTAACCTTTCATTCTTTTTTGTTTTCCGAACTGCTTGAAATTTCTGAAGGATATCCCAGTTTTTTGAACGCTTCCCTGATTTTTTCAACATCGGTTTTTGTGTTGTCGTACCTCACTGTAACCGTGTTGTCTTTGAGATTTACTTCAACGTCTTTTATTCCTTTTTCGAAAGGAATATTTTTTTCGATACGCTGTTTACAATGGTCGCCGTGCATATTTGATACGGCAAGTTTAATTTCCGAAATTTTACTGTTTTTCTTTTCCTGTGCATTTGTTGCAATTGTCAGCGTTAATAATGATAACGCAATAATTAAAATTTTTTTCATAATTTCTTTTTTTAAATATTTATATAAATTAATGTTTTACTGTTATTTGTTATAATTCTTCTGTTCCTTTTATTTTAAACCGTATTCCCAGATAAATTTTACGTCCCATCAGGGGAGCATAAATTACAGATGCATCAAATTTATCATCAAAAGGATTTTCTGCATTTATTATGGCTTGTTTTTGAATGTAATTACCAATATTTTCGCAGCCTAAATAAACATCAAAATTTTTATATTTTTTAGTTATTTGTGCAAAAAATAAAGGATAGGATTTTGAACGTTCTTTTTTCCAGATTTGAGCAGCGTAAAAAGGTAAACGGCTGCCTCCATTAAGTTGAGCCGTAAAATCAAATTTCCATTTTTCAAATTTTGTGGAATACGCCAAATTTACAAGAGCTTTGAATCTGTCGACCAAAGGTTTTTCGACCAGACCGCGACTCATTTCAACCTTTGTTTGACTGTAGCGAAACGTGGCAAAAATATTGAACCGCATAAACGGCTCGATGCTGAAATCTGCCTGATAACTGTTGGAATATGATTTTCCGTTAAGGTTGCCTATGCGAATATATTCGGCGCTTTCTTCGACATCAACAACAGTTTGATTTTGAAAATCGGTATGAAAAAAATCAAAACTTACATATCCGTTACGGTCTTCGCCGATTTTAAAGTTTTGCGTGAAACTTGCGCCTGCGGTCCACGCTTTTTCCATTTTTATATTTTCATCAACCGTAATTTTTCTGCCTGTTGCAAGTATGCCTATGTTGGAAGAAATAATATTCGGCGAATAAAATCCGCGACCTGCCGAAGCACGAATCGTTGAGTTTTTTGCAAAATTATATCGAACGTGCATTCGCGGAGTTACGAGCGTTTCTTTGTACAAATTATTACGGTCGATACGCAGTCCTGCAAGCAAATCAAAATTGTCGTTTGGTTTAAGCGTATATTGAGCAAAAACGCCGCTTGTATTTTCTGTTCTGTTTCCATTCCACGAGTTTGAAAATTTACTGTCGGCAAACAGTTCATTATAATTATCGTGCGAAAAAGTTGCGCCTGCTGTGTAGCGATGCTTTTCGGCGCTGTCAAACGATGATTGCAATAAAATATTTGATATCAGCGAATTTTGCCGAGCATCGTATGTTTTTTTACCGAAATATGAATTTTGCCTGTGATATGCATAGCTTGTGATAAATCCTATACTGTGCGAACCGCTTTCGTTAAGAGGAAAACCGATTTTTGCATAAGCATTGAAATGTTTGTTTTTTATGTTCGATATGTATGCACTTGGCATGTCGGTATGCATTTGTCCGCTTTCACGGTTTTCGGTCAAAAAACGATAGCCGAAGTGTACAATTATTTTATCTGCCGAATACAGCCAGCGATTTCCGACATTTATCTGTTTTTTCTTAGGCGTGTCGATAAATCCATCGTTATTGTCGTCGTGGGCTTTTGCATCCGTCGAGCCGTGTGTAAATATTATCGTACTCAGTTTGTCGTTAAGTTTCAAAGCCGATGTAATGTTTGCTTCAAACCGAATATCATCGTCGGCATACAGGTTCACGAATAAAGGTTCGCTGTTGTCGGGTTTTCGATGTTCAACATTTATCTGTCCCGTTATGGCTTCATATCCGTTCAGCACCGAAGATGTTCCTTTTGAAACCTGAATGCTTTCGAGCCATTGTCCGGGAGTAAAACTCAGTCCGTAAGTAGAAGCAGTACCGCGCAGTGTCGGAATGTTTTCATCAAGCATTTGAACGTAAGTTCCTGCAAGTCCGAGCATGCGAATTTGACGCGCTCCCGAAACCGCATCGCTGTAACCAACCGATACGCTTGCCGAATTTTCAAAACTTTCGGCAAGATTACAACATGCAAGTTTTGAAAGTCCTGCAGCGGTAATAACTTCTGTCATTACAGGTGATAATTTTGAAATATAACTTCCTTTTTGCCGTGCAACAACATTTGCTTCGTTCAGCAATTGCGATATTTCGTACAAAACAAATTCTACTTCTTCGGCTTCGAGTACAACAGCAAGCGTATCATTTGTGTAGCCTACAAACGAAGCAACAAGATTTGCAGTTTCGTCGCTAATTCTTTTTATTGTAAAATTTCCATTTTCGTCGGCTGAAACACCGATATTTGTTTTTTCCCAGACTGCCGATGCAAAGCCAAGCGGATTTTTATTGCCTTTGCCGTCGATGGAAAATATTTTTCCTGTTATGCTTTTTTGCGCAACCGCATTCGGACTGCATAACGCCAAAACCGATAATATTATAAAGATATATTGTATATTTTTCATTTTATTTTTATGATTTGTTTAAAAAATTAAATTTTATTGAAAATTAAATAAGAGCCAAAACCGTTTTCGGTTC
>JAIRKV010000004.1 GCA_031259935.1 Prevotellaceae bacterium
AACGATATCAAACCTGTTCTTAGCCAAACGCAAATAGAGAATAAAGCCGCAAGGAATTTAAATGCGTTGAATAAAAAAATCAAAGAAGTCAGCTTGAATATCAGAACTAACAGAGGGAAAGAAATAATTAAAGGCAAGGTACAAAAAAATATAATAGACATACTTGACTCATTGAAACCAGATTTAATTATTCCGCTAAATCCAATACTCAAACTATTGAAAACATCTGTAGAAAAAATTTATAAAGGTGAAAATGACACGAAAAACATGCTGGCAGCAGTGGAATGGTGTATTGAAAAGCAATTGATTCAAGAAGGCTTTACACTGCTTCAGGAAGGCATAATATCTTTTTTGCTAAAAGATGATGATTATTCCAACAAGGGTAGACGCAATTTTACCTCCGGCTTTTTGAACACATTTCATCGGATAGAATTTGATAGATCTAAATACCCTAATTTAAAAGAGGAAGATATTGAAATACTTGAAGAATATTTGAAATCTTTACCAAAATGTAAAGAGTTATGCAGTTTATTTAGAAGAATTACGGAGATGAGGAATGACATAAACCATGCAGGAACCCATTCTAACAGTTTGCCGGCAGGTGATTTTGAAAAGGAGCTGGTTAAGTTGTTTTCGAGAACAAAAGAAGTAATATATCTATGCTAATCAATCTTTCCAATCATCCATCTGCTACATGGCAGGCGGCACAGTTAAATGCCGCTGCCGTTTACGGTGAAGTGATTGATGTCCCTTTTCCCGATGTTGACCCCAATGGCGATGAAATTTATATTCAATCGTTATGCGAAGAATACTTTGAAAAAATACGCCAGATAATACAGGAAGAAGCGGCTACTGTACATATAATGGGCGAAATAACATTTACCCATAAACTTGTAAATATCTTGCAGACAAAAGGCGTGAACTGCATTGCTTCTACAACAGAACGAATAGTTAACGAAACCGGAAACGGTGTCAAAGAAACATTATTTGTGTTCAGTCGATTTAGAAAATACATTTAAATTGGGCGGATATGGAAAAAATCAAATTAACGCAAGGGCAGGAAAGGACAATTAAAGAGTTGGAAAAATTCTTCTATTCGGATACAGCCAGAGTTTTTATCATAAAAGGTTACGCCGGCACAGGCAAAACAACACTTATAAAAGAAATTATTAACCTGTTGAAAATCATGGAAGCAACCGCTGTCTTGCTTGCTTCTACCGGAAGAGCGTCGAAAATATTGAATAATATTACTAACTATCCAACCAAAACCATTCATAGAGAGATATATAGATACAGTGATTTTAATCAGGATCTGGAATTTATTGCCGAAACAAGAGAGTCGCAGAAAGTAGATAAAACAGGGCAAGTTTACCTGACATTTGGCTTGTGTAAAGCAGACAAGACGAACAAAAAAGCATATTTCTATATCATTGACGAATCCTCAATGATAGGTGAAAAACCGGAAAAAAACGTTACGCAGGCATTATTTGGCAGTGGGCAGCTTTTAGTAGATTTGTTGCAATATGATCCATACGGAAAATTCATCTTCGTAGGAGATGTATGCCAGTTGCCTCCCGTTAACGAAACGTTTTCGCCGGCTTTATCGGCAGATCATTTCAGCCGGCAATATGCCGTTGAAGCGCATGAGATAGAACTCACAGAAATAGTAAGGCAAAAGATGGGGAATGATATTATCGACGCTTCACAGAAAATACGTGCGCTATATGCCGATCCGCCACAAACCAAATGGGCAAAATTTCCTTTACGCGGACGAAAAAATATCAAAATATTTCCCAATCAGGTTTCCATGCTATTCGATTACGTGCAACGAATAAAACGCTACGGCTATAATAATACAACACTTATATGCAAGTCTAACAAGAATTGTAATACTTTGACCTCGTTCATTCGTCCATATTTAGGATTAACGCAGCCGACCTTACAGAAAGGAGACCTGCTGCTGGTCACGCAAAACAATTATATTTCAGGACTGATGAACGGTGATTTGATAGAAGTAACAGATGTCGGAACAAGGCACAGGCGGGCACAGCTCACATTTTTGCATGTTGAAGTAAAAGAATTAAATACTCAACAAGTGTATTCTCAACTGTTAATTGAAGAAATTTTATATAATGGACGAATAAATTTGACACAGGAGCAGCAAAAGGAACTGTTTTTGGATTATTATTATCGCATGAAAGAAAAAGGAATTAAACAAAATTCTACGGATTTTCGAGATACTATGTTTACGGATATTTATCTCAATGCATTACGAGCGGTTTACGGATTTGCACTTACCTGCCATAAAGCCCAGGGCGGTGAATGGGATCATGTATATTTAGATTTGAACTGGATGTATTCAATACCATCATCGTATCAATGGCTTTACACAGCAATAACGCGCGCAAAAACACAACTTTATCTTACAGAAGCTCGATGGCTGATATGATTTAAAATATTAATTTTGTCAACAAATAAAATGCAGTATGAAAAAAACTTATTATTTATTCAATCCGGGAATCTTGCAGCGAAAGGATAATACTCTGAAATTCACTCCGATAGAAGAAGACGAAAACGGCGCAGAACGCAATTGCGAACCGCGATATTTACCTGTCGAAAATATCTCGGAATTTTATGTTTTCGGCTCGCTTACGGCAAACAGCGCCTTATATAATTTTCTGGGACAAAATGACATATCAGTTCACTTTTTTGATTATTACGAAAATTATACAGGCTCGTTCATGCCTCGTGATTTTTTACTGTCGGGACGAATGTTGCTTGCACAGACTTCACATTACCAAAACAGAAAAAAACGCATTGCAATAGCCCGTAAATTTGTGGAAGGAGCGGGATTTAACATACAAAAAAACTTGAAATACTATAACAGTCGAGGACGTGAAATTGATGATATAATAGCAAGGATAGATAAGTATATCCAAACCATTCAACAAATTGACGAGATAGATCAACTTATGGGAATTGAAGGCAATATACGCATGGCATACTACGAAGCATTTGATGTGATATTGAATAATTACAAAATGGGCGCCCGCACAAAACAGCCTCCAGGTAACGAGATTAATGCATTAATCTCGTTCGGCAATATGATGTGTTACAGTCAATGTCTGCGCGCAATTCATCAAACTCAGATTAACCCCACCATAAGTTATTTACATAGCCCGGGCGAACGCAGATATTCGCTTGCTTTGGATATTTCGGAGATTTTTAAACCTTTGCTCGTCGACAGGGTAATATTTAAAGTGATAAATAAAAAAGAAATACAGGAAAAACATTTTAACAAAGAATTGAACAAGTGCCTGTTGAATACTGCCGGCAAAACGTTATTCGTAAAAGAATTTGAAAATCGATTGAATGAAACCATTCAACATCGAGATTTACAGCGAAAAGTAAGTTATCGGCATTTGATAAAACTTGAATGTTATAAACTGGCAAAACATTTGCTTGATATGGAAGAATATAAACCATTTAAAATGTGGTGGTAATGTATGTAATACTGGCATATGACTGTGGAGAAAAACGAGTGGCAAAACTGTTAAAACTGTGTCGCAAATATTTGAACTGGATTCAAAATTCGGTTTTTGAAGGAGAAATATCGGATGTCAAGTTAAAAGAACTGATATTTTCGGCTAAAAAAATAATGAATACCGATGAAGACAGTTTGATAATTTTTACGGGACAATCGGGAAAACATTTGACTAAACAAATTGTTGGTAAAGAACGTAATAACACAGATATTTTTTTGTAATTGATTGTCGAACACAAAAAAATCACGTTTTTTACAGCGCAATTAATAAAAATAAAACACAAAAATGCTCTTTGACGTATTGAAAATCAATTCATTTACACATATAGTCGATGTACGGCATATTTTATACAACCATAGATCGACGACTTTATAAATAAAAACACAAAAAAATATCATCTGATCATCAGATACTTAAAAACAAATTCAGATGGCTTTTAATTGAACTTTATAGAATTGAAACGTTTTAATAACTTTCATTCTTTTATTTTTTTATTTACTTTTAATTGAACTTTATAGAATTGAAACACAGCACTGCGCATGTTCAAACGACAACAAACGACTTTTAATTGAACTTTATAGAATTGAAACGCGGACACGGCTGGCTGTTTATTAGTCGGCAAAAACCTTTTAATTGAACTTTATAGAATTGAAACTAATTTTTGGCATACGGAAATACGAAGACGAAATACTTTTAATTGAACTTTATAGAATTGAAACAGTACAATGGTGCCGTACATTTCGGGGCGTGATTTTACTTTTAATTGAACTTTATAGAATTGAAACATGTAACGACAGGAACTTATAATGCATTAGGGATCTTTTAATTGAACTTTATAGAATTGAAACATTTGTAAAGCAACTCCCGTACATAAAGCCTGTTATCCTTTTAATTGAACTTTATAGAATTGAAACACACGACAGAAAGGCGGGCGCATTTTTACGGAATGACCTTTTAATTGAACTTTATAGAATTGAAACATTGAAATATTGCAGCACTCGGTGAATATGCTTGTCGCTTTTAATTGAACTTTATAGAATTGAAACCAAAAAATATTATTGCGTTCATGAAGTGCGCTCTGCTTTTAATTGAACTTTATAGAATTGAAACGCGTATTCGACTGTTGATATTCGGATATTGCCTGGATTCTTTTAATTGAACTTTATAGAATTGAAACGTCAATTTAATCTCTTTTGATTTTGCTCCGCGCGGCTTTTAATTGAACTTTATAGAATTGAAACTCTGGAAATATAAAAATAAATTCAACATTCTGCATTG
>JAIRKV010000012.1 GCA_031259935.1 Prevotellaceae bacterium
AGCCATAGCGTACAATTTATATCGTGCGCCGGGCATTATTGTGGCAAATGCAAAAAGTTAAGAAAATAATATCAAAAAAAAGCACTTTTTGAGCAAAAAATCACCAAAAAATCTAAAAAATCGCCTGAAAACATGTTTCAAAAATCAACTTTGACAAAAAAACTCAAAAATTTTTCGATAAATCAAGTTTATTGAGGTTTTGCAAAGGTCTCGCATTATGCCTTTTCTGCGCTTCCGAGAACATTTATACATTTGTGCTTATACAGTTCTTTGAGAGCATCGCGCGCAGGTCCCAAATATTTGCGCGGATCAAATTCGGCAGGTTTTGTAGCAAATACTTCGCGAACTGCCGCAGTCATAGCCAAACGCCCATCGCTGTCGATATTGATTTTGCAAACAGATGAAGTTGCCGCTTTACGCAACTGATCTTCAGGAATTCCGATAGCATCTTTCAACATTCCTCCGTATTTATTGATAAGAGCAACTTTATCCTGCGGAACAGATGACGAACCGTGAAGCACAATAGGAAATCCGGGAATACGTTTTTCTATTTCTTCGAGAATATCGAAACGTAATGGCGGCGGCACTAATATTCCATCGGCATTGCGCGTGCACTGTTCGGGTTTGAATTTGTTTGCTCCGTGAGATGTTCCTATCGAAATAGCTAATGAATCGACTCCTGTTTTTTTAACAAAATCTTCGACTTGCGCAGGTTCTGTATATGTATGATGCTCTGCTGCAACTTCATCTTCGATACCTGCAAGCACTCCAAGTTCGCCTTCCACCGTTACTTCGTACCGATGTGCAAATTCGACAACTGCTTTTGTAAGCGCAACATTTTCATCGTAAGGAAGATGAGAACCATCAATCATTACAGACGAAAAACCCGTTTCGATGCACGATTTGCAAAGTTCAAACGTATCGCCGTGATCCAAATGCAGCACAACGGGAATTGCATATCCCAATTCTTTTGCGTATTCAACAGCGCCCTGAGCCATATAGCGCAAAAGAGTTTGATTTGCATACTTGCGCGCTCCGCTCGAAACTTGCAGTATCACAGGCGATTTTGTTTCTACACAGGCTGCAATAATTGCCTGCATTTGTTCCATGTTGTTAAAATTAAATGCAGGTATCGCATACCCGCCTGTAATTGCTTTTTCAAATAATTTTTTAGAATTTACTAATCCTAATTCTTTGTAACTTACCATAATTTTTATAATTTTGTATGTTTTTTCATTGTGCAAAATTATTAAAAATAATAATAACACAAACATTATTTTCGCAATACGCTAATATACAAATAGATAAAATACACATTTTCTATATTCAAATAATAAATTATAAAAACATGAGCGAACAAAAATCAATTCTTATTCTTTGCGGTGGTGGTCCCGCACCCGGAATAAATACTGTTATAAGTGCAGTATCAAAACAATTTATTGCAGCAGGCTACAGAGTGATTGGTCTGCACGAAGGTTACAAAAATCTGTTCAATGGAAAAGCCGAAACTGTTAATATTAATTTCGAATTTGCCGACAAAATTTTCAATATGGGAGGTTCTACTTTGCAAATGAGCAGATATAAGCCTGAAAACGAAGAATTTAATCCCGATTTCTTTGTAAAAAACAACATTAAACTTTTGGTTACCATTGGAGGCGATGACACGGCATCTACGGCAACGCGAATATCAAATTATCTGTCTGAACATAATGTTGAAATTCAGAATATTCATGTTCCCAAAACTATTGACAACGATCTTCCGCTGCCCGAAGGAATTTCTACTTTCGGTTATCAGTCGGCAAAAGACGAAGGAGCGCGAATTACGGCAGCCGTTTACGAAGATTCGCGCACAGGCGGAGTCTGGTTTGTTCTTTGTGCAATGGGACGCGAAGCCGGACACCTGGCTTTTGGAATCGGCGCTGCAAGCCATGCTCCAATGATCATAATTCCCGAAATGTTCAATGAAACAAATCCGGTAACTCTCGACAAAATCGTTAAACTGATTATTTCATCAATCGTTAAACGCAAAATTATGGGAATACCTTACGGCGTAGCAATAGTCAGTGAAGGCGTTTTCCATAATCTGCCCGACGAAGAACTGAAAAATTCGGGCGTTACATTTACATACGACGAACACGGACATCCCGAACTTGGAACTGTAAGTAAAGCGCATATTTTTAACGTACTGGTTCAAAACAGACTTAAAGAATTAAACCTGAACGTAAAAACCCGACCTGTAGAACTGGGTTACGAATTACGCTGTATCGCTCCGAAAGCATTCGATCTGTTCTATTGCAATTTGCTTGGAATGGGAGTAAAAATACTTTACGACCAGGGTTATACAGGCTGCATGGTTACAGGCAATCAGCGCGGCGACATAAAAGGCGTTTTTTTGAAAGATATGATTGATCCTGAAACAGGAAAAATTGCAACCCGTACCGTAAACATGAAAGGCAACAAATGCCAAATGATATACCGCTACGGATTGCAATATATTACCGAAAACGATTACGAAGCGGCACGTAAATATTTGAAAAATCCCGAAGATTACGATTTCAACAAACTGGTGAATCTTCCGGAGTAAAATAATGTACAGAAAAACCAACGATGACAGTTGTACGTTACAGATGTCATCGTTTTTTTGTTATATTATGGTGCAAAGTCAGCATAAAATCTTCGATTACATGGTTGCTCCTTTACAAATAAAAAAACAACAATGATAAGACACATTAAAATTTACGGTCAATGATTTATGTTTGTCGGTTTTGTTTTGAGGCAAAAATAAGCAGCACGTCATTGCTTCGTCGCTGCGCTCCTCGCAATGACGTTTTTCTTTTGCCGCAGGTCGGCGACCAAAGGGACTTGGGGACATTTTAAATCTTTAAATTATTAAATGTCATTTTTTCTGGATTGTTTCACTGCTCCGCAGTTCGCAATGACCAAAAAAATTTGCATTTATAAATGTTTATAATAAATGCTTTCACCACTTATTAAGGAGCGACTAAATAAAAAAACGCTCTTTCTTAATTCATGAAAAGAGCGTTTTTTACATTAATTTGTATCAATCAATATGTATGTTCATTTTCTTCCATTTCTTTGCCTGTGATTTTGTGTATGTCGAGAGCGCGCCATGCATACACTATGTAAGCCAGAACCAAAGGAATTAAAATTGAAACATAAGCCATTGTTTTCAGTGTAAACAGGCTTGAACTGCTGTTGGATATTGTCAATGAACTTGCAGGATTTGCTAACGATGGATAATATGCCGTATTGTTCCAGCCTGCGCAAAGCAGCAATGCCAAAACAGTGAGAACAGTTCCCGTACCTGCAAACCAGATGCCTTTTTTCCATGTTGATGACAGTATTGTTTTGCCGATTCCGAATAGTACGCCTGCAACTCCCAACAACAATACAGCAAGCACCACAGGCATTTGCAGAAAATTGTTAAGATATTTGAAGGATTCTTTAGATACTTCTTTTGTTATCGGATCTACTGCAAATCCTTCCTGTATTAATAGATGAATAAAGAAAGTAAG
>JAIRKV010000176.1 GCA_031259935.1 Prevotellaceae bacterium
ATAAAGCCAAAAATTTACAGAGGCAAATTTATGTATTTTTTTTTAATCAATGTTCAAAGGTGCTAAAAATTTTAATTTTGCAGTTGGCGTAAATCATAAACGGGAAAATTCAGATTTTGTCGCAATGCCTGTTGCAGTGTATTTGTATCGAGTACATAACCCTGCGGCGAAACGGGATTTACGGTAATCGCAATAAGTCTGGTTTTGTACAATACCTTTATGCAGCCTCCTTTTTTCAGAAACAAATTATAAATTTCGGGCGTAACGAATATTTTGGTAAAATCTTTGGCTATCAGCGTAAATCCATCAATATTATCCTGCATACGAATAAAGTCAAGCAGTTTGTCGCTTACAACGCCGGCAACGAAAAGCGTTTTGCAGTTGCGCAGATATTCTGTTTTTGCGGCTTCGGTCGAAGTCAGCATAAAAGCCGATTCGATGTTCAAATCGTGCAGTTCTCCATTTTCATCTATACTGTACAAACCTTTGTCGATACCGGCAAGTATCGTTTGAGCATGTTTGTCGGCACGTTCGAGCGATACAAGTTCGCATACAAACTTTGTTTTTTGCACTAATTGCCTTATATTTGCCGAAAATGCCGCTCCTGTTGCAAGAATCATGGACTGGGCTACGCTTGGCGAAGCAGGACTCATGCGCGAAAGCGCTCCGTCAACAATTGTAATATCAACTCCTGACGATGCATTGTGCCTGATTATCTTTTGTAACAGCGCCGTATTTGAAGGTCCCGACAGCAACACTTTTCCGGAAGTTTTGGCTTTTGCGGTTACAAGACGTCCGAGCGAAGTGCGCTCAACGCTTATGTCCAGTATTTCGGCAGTCAGGAGTTTTGTATGATAATGTTTTTCGGACGTTACAAAAATCATGTTTTCAAATACTGTGATTTCGGGCTTTGCCGTACCTGTAACCTGGTCGGTGCTTTCGCCATCGATGCCTGTGGATGTTACCGCAACGGATATATCCATGTTATGCAGTTTGGACAAAATATAATTCAGACATTCGGTTTTGCCCGTATTTTTTTCCGTTCCCACAATGGCAACGCTGCTGTATTTCAATATTTCTGAAATGAAAGGCATTGTTTATTTTAATTTATCAGATTTAACCATTAAAATCACAGTTCAGGCAGCGTTCCTCGCAATAACGTTCTGTTAAATTTTTAATTTATTAATTATTCCTGTTTGCATTTCGTTTTTTGCGTTCGAGCGCTGCCGGCTCAAGCGACAGCCCGTTGCCGTTTAAAAGTCCTGCTACTCCTTCTTTGGTTTTGTCTTTACAATCGCTGCAATAACATTCATCTCTGTAATCTGTCGGCTCGGTGTAAGTAGTGATTACACCTTCAAAATTGCGCAACACTATTTTATTCGGGCTTTGCGATATTATATATGTAGGCATGACAGGCGTTTTGCCGCCGCCGCCGGGCGCATCAACAACAAAGGTAGGAACGGCGTATCCCGAAGTGTGTCCGCGAAGATTTTCGATAATTTCAATGCCTTTCGACACGGGTGTGCGAAAATGTTCGAGTCCCATAGACAAATCGCACTGATAAATATAATAAGGACGTACGCGAATCTTCACGAGATTGTGAACTAATTTTTTCATTACATCAACACAGTCGTTGACGCCGCGCAAAAGTACTGTCTGATTTCCAAGCGGTATTCCTGCATTAGCCATTCGCGCACAAGCCTCAACGGATTCGGGAGTGATTTCACTGGAATGATTAAAATGTGTGTTTATCCATATTGGATGATATTTTTTTATCATGTTTACAAAATCCTCGGTAATTCGCTGCGGACAAACCACAGGCGTACGCGTTCCAAGCCGTATGATTTCAACATGAGGTATTTCGCGCAGGCGTCTGATGATATATTCGAGCCTGTCATCGCTGACCATAAGAGCATCTCCGCCCGAAAGCAACACATCGCGAACCTGCGGCGTGCGTGCAATATAGTCCAGCGCTTTTTCGATATTGTCTTTGGGCGAGGCGGCATCGTGTTGTCCTGCAAAGCGCCTGCGTGTACAGTGGCGGCAATACATGGAACACATGTCGGTAATCAGAAACAGCACGCGGTCGGGATAGCGATGCGTAAGCCCCGGCACGGGCGAATCTTCGTCTTCGTGCAGCGGGTCGAGCAGGTCGGCTGCCGATCTGTGCGTTTCGCAAGCCGTAGGAATTGCCTGTTTCCGTACCGGACAGTGAGGATTGTCAGTATCAATCAGGCTTAAATAGTACGGCGTAACAGCCATGCGCAGCGTTTCAAGCGATTTTGCCACACCATCTTCTTCCTGTTTTGTAAGATTTATGTATTTCTTAAGCTGTTCGAGTGTTTCAATGCGGTTTTGTACCTGCCAGCGCCAGTCGTTCCACTGTTCATCGCCGACATTGGGAAACATTTTTTTTCTGTTTGTTTTGTTCATTCCTGTTATTTTTTGTTTTTTGTTTTGTTGTGTTATAAATATTTGTTCCTAACGGGACAGGTTTTTATAAGAGCGAATGTTATTTGTCTTTACATTTTTAAATTTCTTATGTTTTGCTTCCTTATGTAAAGACAAAAGTAATAAAAAATAAACATTTATAACAAATTATTTTTTCTCTTTTCTATTTTTTTACCTCATCATTAACAAAACAGTATCATTAACCGACAAAGACAATACAAACAATAACCTCATTGTTTTGATTTTATAAAAGAACTGTAATTGGTCGTTCCTTACAAATAAAAAAATCAGCAATAATACGACATTATTTCTGTCGGTTTTGCTTTGACATAAAAGCAAGCAGCACGTCATTGAGAGGGCGTTTAATAATTTAAAGATTTAAATATTTGAAAATTTAAGGTTTCAGACAGAAGCAAACAAGGAAGCACGTCATTGCGAGCGCAGCGAAGCAATCCAGAAGATTATTTGCCATTTTTTCACTGTTTATTTTTCTGGATTAA
>JAIRKV010000183.1 GCA_031259935.1 Prevotellaceae bacterium
ATGATTAAAATGATTAATAATGAAAAAAGAAAGACAAATAAAAAACCTTATTTCCACCTTATTTCAAAAACAAAACAACCTTAGTAGCAACAGATAACACACACCCGCCAACCTTATTACCTTATTACCTTATTGTTCATTTGTTTTTTATTATTTCTGGATTGCTTCGGGCTAACACCCTCGCAATGACGTTCTTTTTTCTCTGTTTTGCTTTCATATTATTCTTTAAATTTTTAAATTCTTAAATGTCATTAGCTTCGGTTGGTTGGCTGCGCCGAACCCTGCGGGTTTCACTGCTTCGCAGTTCGCAATGACGTTTTATTTCTCTGTTTTGCTTCCATATTATTCTTTAAATTTTTAAATCTTTAAATTTTTAAATCGCTTCGCAAAGGTATTTAATTAAAAATTTATGCTTTTGATGCAACAAATTGCCGATTTATTCGTTATATATATGATGGATATTAAATCTACAATTAATTATTAATTTTAAAATTTATAAAGAATATGAGAAAAATTATTTTTGGTTTAATGTTTTTTGCAGGCATTATAACCTTAACGGCACAGACAAACAATTTGTCGCGACAGGAGTTTATACAACAAGCAGGAATTTTCGAAAAATCCATTTCGGAAGATTTCAAAAACAAAAATTACGAATCGCTTGAAAAAACATTAAATGAAGCAATTACGTTGTTTTTGCGCTTGTCGGCACGTTTATCAAACGAAGATAAGGAAGAGGCTAAAATACTTCAAGCAAACAACTTTTATAATCTTGCCTGCGCCTATTCGTTGCAAAACAGGAAAGAAGAAGCCATTGTCGCTTTTGAAAAATGTATTAAAGACTGGAATTACATGAATTATTCCCATGCGAATGCCGATTCGGATTTGGATAATATTCGCAACGACAGTCGATTTATAGAATTGATGCAAAGCATAAAGAAGAATAAGGGCGATTATTTATACATTCTCAAACAGGCGGGAAAATACGAAAAAGCCGATACCGCACAATTACCATGTTTTGAATATGAAAATGTAAATAACAAACGGCTGAAAGATGTGAAAGACTTTTTTAAACTTGATTCTGTTGTCGGACAGGGCGATGAAATTTCCAAAATAATAAACCTGATGACTTGGGTACACAATGCAATCAAACACGATGGCAATAATTATGCCCTGTGCGAATTTGACGCCATTGATTTTTACAATTATCACAAATCAACAGGTATGGGTATCAACTGTCGCGGTCTGGCAATTATGCTGAATGAATGTTATCTTGCCATGGGTTTCAAATCGCGTTATGTAACTTGCTTGCCTAAAAACGAAAAAGACCCTGATTGCCATGTTATCAACTGTGTTTATTCAAATACTTTGCAGAAATGGTTGTGGATGGATCCTACTTTTAATGCGTTCGTAAAAGATGAAAACGACTATTTATTAAGCATAGAAGAAGTACGCGAACGATTGATAAACGACAAACCGCTTTTTATTAACAGCGATGCCAACTGGAACAATCAAGACGCGCAAACAAAAGAAAAGTATCTTGATTCGTACATGGCTAAAAATCTTTATCGGCTGGAATGTATGGCAATCAGCAAATTCAATCCCGAAAGCAGATACAGAAACAATCAGGAAACATATATTTCGCTTAATCCTGTCGGTTACAAACATTCAAATACAAAAATAAAACAGATTGTTGTAAATGATCCTGAATATTTTTGGCAAAAACCGTAAATTAAATGGTTTGAATATAAATGAATTAGTGTTATTGAACAAAATATTTAATTGCCTTGCAATGCCGAGTATAGCGAAATCTATTATCTTTGCGTTTGATATTAAAATAAAGGACTGTTTAATTTGAAAATTGAATGTTTAATCGAATATTATTTAAGAAACTAAAACTCTATCGGAATGCCGGCAATAATAAATCTTAAAAATATAAATAAAACGTACTGTAACGGCGCTCCGCTGCATGTACTCAAAGGAATTGATCTGGAAATACAGAAAGGAGAATTTGTTTCAATTATGGGAGCATCGGGTTCGGGAAAATCAACTCTGTTGAATATTCTTGGCATTCTTGATAATTATGATACGGGCGAATATCATTTGAATGATGTATTGATAAAAAATTTAAGCGAAACGCGAGCGGCTTATTTTCGCAACAAATTGATAGGATTCGTGTTTCAGTCGTTCAATCTGATTTCGTTCAAAAATGCAATGGAAAATGTTGCTCTTCCTTTATATTACCAAAAAACAGGCAGAAAAACACGTAATAAAACAGCGCTCGAATATCTTGATAAATTAGGTTTGAAAGAATGGGCATATCACATGCCCAACGAACTTTCGGGCGGACAAAAACAGCGAGTGGCAATTGCCCGCGCATTGATTTCGAAACCGCAAATCATTCTTGCAGACGAACCTACGGGAGCATTAGACAGCAAAACATCAGCCGAAGTGCTTGACGTTCTGAAAAAAGTAAACGAAACAGGCATGACAATGATTATTGTAACACACGAATCGGGCGTTGCAAATCAAACAAACAAAATAATACGCCTGAAAGATGGAATTATCGAAAGCACGGAAGACAATTCGCAACATAATTTTTCTTCTTTCGGAACACAAAATCTCAAATAAGCATGATTAGCCTTTTCTACGAAATATTAAATACAATTCGCCAAAATAAAATGAGAACTTTCCTCACGGGATTTGCCGTTGCATGGGGAATTTTCATGCTTATTGTTTTGCTTGGTTCGGGCAACGGATTGAAAAACGGATTCAGTTCAAACTTTGGCAACAGACTGATGAACGTTGTGCAGGTTTCGAGCTGGCGAACACAGATACCTTATGCAGGATTTCAAACAGGACGCCGAATTAGCCTTGATGACAGAGATATAAAAATGACATCCGACGAATATGGCAACTATATAAATTTTGTTATCGGCAATATCAATCTGGGTTCAAAGACCATAAGCAATGGAGCCGAATATCTTTCGTCGAGCATGTCGGGCGTAAGTCCTAACAGAATTATTGTTGACGGCGCAAAAATAGAACAGGGAAACGGACGTTTTATCAACGATCTGGATATTCGCGAAAAACGAAAAACTGTTGTCATATCGCAGCGTGCAAAAGAAATTCTGTTCGACGACCAGCCTGCTGTCGGAAAAACCGTAAATGTAGACGGAATAATATACACTGTTGTAGGAGTTTATTATCTCGAAAACCGTCAGGATGTAACAACTTCATATATTCCCATATCAACTGCAAAAATTATTTATAACAGAGGAATAAATCTTTCAAATTTTGCCTTTACTCTTAACGAAAATATCTACGACAAGGAGACAAACGATGAATTTATGAATAATTATCGGAAACGGATTGCGCAGATGCATCAGGTTTCGCCCGAAGACGATAATGCAATATGGTACTGGAACCGTTTTGAAGATTATTTGCAAATGGCAACCGTATCAAAATATATAAACATAGCGGTGTGGATAATCGGAATTTTTACATTGTTTTCGGGAATTGTAGGCGTAAGCAATATTATGCTTATAACCGTTAGAGAACGCACGCGCGAATTTGGTATTCGAAAGTCGATAGGCGCATCGCCGCTGAGTATTCTTAAACTTGTTATTGTGGAATCAATATTTATAACAACGATTTTCGGATATATCGGACTTGTTTGCGGCGTTGGCGTAACCGAATTTGCATCGCAGTTTTTTGAACCTGCGGCGGCAGGCAGAGATTCGTTCAATGCATTTTTAAATCCTACCGTCGATATGAACGTTGCCGTACAGGCTACATTATTACTGATAATTGCAGGCACTGTTGCCGGATTTTTTCCTGCGCTTAAAGCCGTAAAAATAAAAACAATAGAAGCGCTTAATAATAAATAAAATTATGTTTGACTTAGATCGCTGGCACGAAATATTTATAACTATAAGCCGCAACAAACTGCGCAGTTTCCTTACCGCTTTCGGCGTGTTTTGGGGAATATTTATGCTTATTGCCCTGATAGGCGGAGGCAGAGGTTTGGAAAATCTTATTTCAGGACAACTTGAAGGCGTTGCAAGCAATTCATGTTTTATATGGAACGGACGCACAAGCGAAGCATACAAAGGTTTTCGCAAAGGCAGATGGTGGCAAATCAACAACCGCGATATCGAAATGATAAAAGCAAAGGTAAAAGGATTTGAAGAAATTTCGCCGATAATTATGCCATGGTCGCCTGCAAACGACAATGTTGTGCGCGGCGAAAAGAAAGGAACATTTTCGGTTCAGGGAAATTTTGCCAACTACAATAAAATATATCATCACACAATGAAATTCGGGCGCTATTTGAATGATATTGACTCGAAAGAACATCGCAAAGTGTGCATTATAGGTTCGCGCGTTTACGAAGCCCTTTTCAATCGCGGCGAAGACCCGACAGGGCAGGATATTCGCGTTGATGGCATTTACTACAAAGTTATCGGAGTAGGCGATGGAAGCGATAACATAAATTTTAACGGCGATACACGCGAATTGATTACAATTCCTTTTACAACAATGCAAACGCTGTATAATTACGGAGAAAATGTCGATGTTTTCTGCGCAATGGCAAAGCCAAATGTTACCGTAAGCGAAATGCAGGAACAAATGGAAACAATACTCAAACTCAATCACAGCATTGCTCCCAACGACAAACAGGCTATAAATTCGTTCAATATAGAAACAATGTTCACCCAGATAGGTTATCTGTTTCTCGGCGTAAATATTCTTGTATGGATTGTAGGATTCGGAACGCTGTTTGCCGGAATTATAGGCGTAAGCAACATAATGATGGTAACCGTTCGCGAACGCACTCAGGAAATAGGAATACGCCGCGCTCTGGGAGCAAAACCATCGTCGATTATGACGCAGATAATGAGCGAAAGTTTTGCAATTACAGCCATTGCCGGATTTTTGGGAATAGCGTTTGCCGTGCTGATACTGCAAATGGTTGATGTAGGGATGGATGCAGGCGGAGATGGAAGGTCGGTGTTTCAAATCAACTTTTTTACATCTGTTGTGGCGGCGCTTATTATAGTAATTTTAGGCACGCTTGCAGGACTTGGTCCCGCTTTCCGCGCCATGAAAATAAAACCGATAGAAGCGCTGTCGGAAGAATAATTTTAACAGACTGAGAAACTGTTTAAATTTCATTAAAAATTTATTTTATTGAGCATCAGCATAATAAAAGCGAGATAAATCATGGTTGTACTTGAACTGACAGAATATTCGTAATCTTTGGCTAAACGCCT
>JAIRKV010000263.1 GCA_031259935.1 Prevotellaceae bacterium
GTATTTACTAAAATAAAAACAGCATCACAGGGAACATTCCAAACTGCATCGCGAACAGATTTCATATCTTGAGTTGTCAAATAACGTTCGATTCCAAAAGTGTAAAATCCTGAATTTAAGGCTGTTTGTTTAAATATTCCTTTTCCCGAAATATCCATTCCGGATTCTTCCGATATCAATTCTACTGCCCAAATATTAAATTCGTTTCGATACATGTCAAAAGGCGGAGTTTTAAATAGCGACTCGGTGAAACGATTGACATCGTTTAAAAATTTTTCCTGCTCGCCTGCCGTATAACCTTCTCCGAGAAAAACCAAATCAACTTTGTCGGATATGCTGCCGTTATACTGAATTTTAGTGATTTTATTATCTTTCAAGCGTTCGCGATTAATGAAAATACTGTTTGGGTCAATATCAATTTTCAATAATGAATAAAATTGCATGTCGTCTTTATTACGACCAAGAATATCAACAGTTATTTTTTGTTTTGGAAAAGGAAAAGATACGCTGTTTGTCCACGATTGAGTTTCAGTTTTTGCCTGTTCGGTACTGCGCCATTCTTCGAACAAAGTATTGAATCCGCGCGAATATATGATATTTCCGCTCGTTTTATCGTACACATTCACATAATATCCGCCATAATTGAATTTGTCAATCAGATTATATAATGGACCGCCCCATACAGGTTCTTCGCGTATCTGCTGCAATGCTGCGATTTGATATTCATAATTTCCCACAAGTGCAAAATCAATACGCATACTCTTGTTTTCAAAGTATTTATCAAAATTTGTTTGTCCCGAACATGTCAAAGCCAACAAACACAATACTGTTAAAATAATTTGTTTTCTCATTTGTTTTATTTTTAAAAAATTAAATTTATAAATGTAATAACTGCTAATAATCAGTTCAAAACTGAAAAATATCAATCAGTAACAATAGCAAATTTATATGTTTTTTTTGAATTGCATATCAATAAATTAAAAATACATACAAATGCAACTGTCCTTTTTTTGATATTTTATAAACTTTACAAATTTATATATTAACATATTCATATTTTAAGTTCCTTTCATCGACAGTTGTATGCGTTTGCGCATAATATCTATACTTAAAACTTTTACTCTTACATGTTGATGAATGGAAACTACTTGAGCAGGATCAGAAATAAAATGATTTGCTATTTCGGATATATGAACCAAGCCATTTTCTTTAATACCAATATCAACAAAACAGCCAAAATTAGTGATATTGTTAATAATTCCCGGCAACACAATTCCTTCTTTCAAATCTTCAATAGTTTTTATTGTCGGGTCAAAGGAAAATATTTTAATTGTTTGACGCGGGTCGCGTCCGGGTTTGTCCAATTCTTCTATTATATCAAGAAGAGTAGGCATTCCTGTGTTTTCGCTTACATAATTTTCTAATTTCAAGTTCCTCTTTAACGATTTATCTGAAATCAGTTTTTCTACCGAACAATTTAAATCGTTTGCCATACGCTCTACTATATGATAACTTTCGGGATGTACAGCCGAATTATCCAAAGGATTATCGCCTCCGTGTATTCTTAAAAATCCTGCGCTTTGTTCGAATGTTTTTTCTCCCATTCGCGGTACATTCAACAGTTCTTTTCGCGTTTTGAAAAAGCCGTTTTCAGTACGGTAATTTACTATGTTTTGAGCCAGAGTTGCCCCAAGTCCCGATATGTACGTTAGCAAATGTTTGCCTGCCGTATTTACATTTACTCCTACCGCATTAACGCAATTCATGACTGTTTGGTCAAGGCTTTTTTTCAATAATGTTTGATTTACATCATGCTGATATTGTCCGACTCCTATACTTTTCGGGTCTATTTTTACAAGTTCGGCTAATGGATCCATCAATCGCCGTGCAATACTTATTGCTCCTCGAACAGTAACATCGTACTCGGGAAATTCTTCTCTTGCAATTTTTGATGCCGAATAGATTGACGCTCCGTTTTCGCTGACAATAAACACTTGTATTTTACGGTTGCAGTGCATATTTGTAATAAGATGTTCAGTTTCGCGACTTGCCGTTCCGTTACCTATGGCAACAGCATCAATCAAATAGGCAGAAATCAGATATGATATTTTTGCTGCTGCTTTTCCTTTCTCGTTTTGAGGCGGATGAGGATAAATGGTTTCATTATGTAATAAATTTCCCTGTTCATCCAAACAAACCAGTTTACATCCCGTTCTGTAACCGGGATCTATTCCTAACACGCGTTTTTGTCCGAGCGGAGGAGCAAGTAAAAGTTGTCGCAAATTTTCGGCAAATACGCGAATTGCTTCCTCATCGGCTTTTTCTTTGCTTATGTTTGCAAATTCTGTTTCGATAGATGGTTTCAGCAAACGTTTGAAAGCATCCTCAATGGCTTTACTCATATGTTCCGATGATTCATTTGTTCCTTTCACAAAACGATGTTTCAAACGTTCTATAGAATTATCAATGTCTACCGATATGCCAACTCTCAATATTCCTTCCGATTCTCCTCTCCGCATAGCAAGTAAACGATGTGATGTACAACGATTTAATGGTTCGCTAAATTCAAAATAATCGCGATATTTGTCGCCTTCATCTTCTTTCCCTTTCACAATTTTTGAACTTATAATGGCAGTATAAATAAACGATTTACGGACAATTTTGCGTGCGCCTTTGTTTTCGTTTATCCGTTCGGCAATTATATCGCGGGCGCCTTGTAAAGCCTCATCTTCATTTTTTACTTCGGCATTCAGAAAAGCAGGTATGCACATCGAAAGATTACATTCGTTTTGCCTGTAAATAATATTTGCCAAAGGTTCCAGTCCTTTTTTTCGTGCAATTTCGGCTTTGGTAATACGTTTCGGCTTGTATGGAAGATATAAATCCTCAATTTTGGCGCTGTCCCACAATTCTTCAATTCTCTTTTTGAGTTTCGGAGTAAGTTCGCCCTGTTCATCTATCGACGACAGAATAACTTCTTTGCGTTTTGCAATTTCCACAAATTTATCCAGCATGTTGTTTATCTCGCTTATCTGTACTTCGTTTAATCCGCCTGTCGCCTCTTTTCGGTAACGGCTGATGAATGGAATGGTTGCGCCTCCATTTAGCAGTTCTACTGTTTTTTCAACCTGTTGAACAGGAATACCTGTATTTTTTGAGATCAGTGTATTGAACATCATTATTGTTTATATCAAAATTTTTTCAAAGGTATATTAAATTTGGAATTATCATGTATTTTTTCTTGAAATTGTTGAAAATATTTTATTGAATCATTGTATAAAATTACCGAATTTGTCATGCAGGTGCGGATATTGTTTTAAATTATCAGATTATTTTGTAAAAGTAAATTGTAATCATTTAAATAGTCGTTCTTTACGAATAAACAAGCGAAAGATAATACTTACACCTCTCAACCTTATTACCTTATTGTTCATTCAGGGTCAACGCATTTAATTTTATAACAACCTTATTATAAGTATTTTACAATTGGAAATTTTAGAAAAATCTCATTTTGTAATGCCTTGATTATAAGTATTATATGTTATTTTAATGCGTTG
>JAIRKV010000213.1 GCA_031259935.1 Prevotellaceae bacterium
CATTAGAAAATATAAATAAAAAAGAAAGCAAAAAAGACCAAGTTATAGAAAAACTTTTCAATATATGCCGAAAAAAAAATGACTTTGTTTTCCACAATGATATTGTAAAAGATATTTGCAGAGAAATTGGTTTTGGCAATCCATTTGATGTAACCAAACTTGACAATAAAACAAAATTGCCCAATATTTTGATTGAAAACGACTATGCTATTATTCATATCGGTAATGGTAAGCATGAATTCATCAAAGGCATAAATAAAGTTTTTCATAATTTCGAACCTGTTCAGAAAGACATAAATTGGAAATATAAAAAATCCATCCTAAATCAATACAATTCGAGCGAAAGTAATATCCTTTCAGTAGCAAACAATCAACGTATTTTACACAACTTTTTGTTTGGAAAGGATACCGAATTTGATGATATTGATATTTTGAAACGACCTAAGACTTATTTTCCGCATCGAACAAAAACTTCTTTTGAGTACTGTTTCGGAAAAGATATCAAACTAGAATTAAAAAATATTCAAATCGAAGTAGATTTAACTATTGAATTTAAAGGAATTATCGGAGTTTTTGAAAGCAAAAACGGAAAACCCGATAGTTTTAGTATATATCAAATTTATCATCCTTTTCTGTATTATTATAATGCAAATAAAAATACGGAATTGAAAGGGAAAATAGAAAATATTTTTTGCGTCTATGTTGTTCGTGAAAAAGGAAAAGAAAATGATACAATAAAGTTGTGGGCTTATACTTTTGAAAATCCATTAGATATTACAACAATAAAATTTATAAAATCAGCAGCGTATAAATTAATAAATATCAATTAATATGTTAAAAAATTTCAAAAATAAAGTTTTTAATGAAGATGTAATAAAAATAATTAAAACCGTCCCTGATAATTCACTGGATATGATTTACGGTGATCCTGATTACAATGTTGGCATCAATTATGCAGGAAAAAATTACACGCAAAAATGGAACGATTATATTGATTGGTACATTGAATTGACACGAGAATGTATGCGAGTTTTAAAACCGACAGGCAATTTGTTTATGATGAACTATCCAAAACAAAATGCCTATTTGCGCGTAAAGTTTTTGGATGATAATGCTTGTGCCGTTCATGATTACGTATGGATTTATAATACAAATGTAGGACATTCTCCACGTAAATTTACAACAGCGCATCGGAACATTCTACATGCAACAAAAAGTAAAAATAATGCTTATTACAAAAATAATGTGGCAGTTCCATATCAAAACCCTACAGATAAAAGAATTATAGAACGCATTTCATCTGGACATTTAGGTCGTATGCCTTACAGTTGGTTTTATTATGATTTGGTCAAAAATGTGAGCAAAGATAAAACTTTTCATTCTTGCCAAATTCCATTGGCATTAGTCGAAATGCTAATAAAATCATGTACGCAGGAAAATGATGATTGCTTCATACTTTTTGGAGGAAGCGGAAGTGAACTCGTGTTATGTAAAAATCTGAAAAGAAATTACATAAGTTGTGAAATCCACCCCGAATACTATCAAATGATTTTAGACAGACTTGACAATGGAGGAGAAATAAAAGATGAATATCGTTTACAATTTGTACAGGATAAAAAGAAAGATATTGATATTTCTCTTACTTTATTTGGACAGGAAAGTATTAAAAAAGATGTATTTACGCATTGATTTATAATTATGAAAATACAAACACAATATGATAAAATTTATTCATTTTTCACAACAACAACCGAACCATTCGACCAATTAGAATGGGACGGATATCAATTGAATGTATGGTTGGATGACCATATTATAGAAACATATTATTTGGAAGATATTCAACAATGGTTTATATTAAATCCTACAAAAAATGATTTAAACTCTGAAATCGCATGAAAAATCAAGCAATACGCATAGCATCAATAGATATTTTCAGAGCATTGACAATGCTTTTAATGATTTTTGTTAATGATATTTCCGCTCTTGGCGATACCGTTCCGCACTGGTTGCATCATGCAGCAAAAGACGAAGACATGCTCGGACTTTCCGACATTGTTTTTCCCTGTTTCCTGTTTTGTGTCGGCTTGTCGATACCGTTTGCCGTGAAAAACAGAATCAGCAAAGGCGATTCGCAGTTGCAAATAATTGTTCACATAGCGCAGCGAACTATTGCGCTTTTGACTATGGGACTGTTTTCGATGAATAATTTTACCATAACCGCAAACACAATCGGCATTGCTCCCGAATGGCTGAAAATATTGTCTGTTGTCGCCTTTTTTATGATTTGGAACGTTTATCCTCAAGCCGAAGGAAGAGTAAAAAAGATATTTTCGACGCTGCAAACTTGCGGCTGGATAATACTTGCAACGCTTGCGCTGATATTTGTCGGCAAACCTGCTGAAAACGAAAGTCAAATCGCTTCGGGTTTCATTTCGGCAGGATTTTCAGGCGGCGCTAAATATATTTTTCAATATTTAATAATCGCAATTTGCGTATTTGGTATGCTGACAATAAATTTTTTACGCAGCCGCAACGTATTCAAATTATTAATAAACACGCTGATTTCCATTGCAATATTATATCTCTTTTTATTTAAAGGCGCAAATGCCGATGGTTTGGCAGGTTTGCGTCCGGGCTGGTGGCAAATACTTGGATTGACAGGCTGGACTTATTTTTATGCTGCTGTTATTTTTATATTTGCAAAAAACAAATTTTTACCAGTCGTAATTGCGTGGATATTTTTTACATTTTTGTGCATTGCAGCAAACACAGGTTTAGCCGCAGATATGGGAATTGCGGGCTTTATTCCCGGCAACGGATGTTTTCAATCGATTGCCTTTGCGGGAATTATTGCATCGCTGCTGATGCAAAACAATCAAGGCAAACAAAATTTCGGAAAATTAAGTTTATCATACCTTGCCGTTTCCGTTTTGATGTTTGTGGCGGCAACTGTTGCACACAGATATTTCATTATCTCAAAGTTACAGGAAACATGCACATGGATTTTTTACTGTATTTCAATTTCATTTGCGCTGCTGATTTTTATATACTGGCTGACGGATATTAAAAACAAAAAATCGTGGTTTGACATTATAAAACCCGCAGGCACAAGCACTTTGACCTGTTATGTCATTCCTTCGGTTTGGTACAGTGCAGTTTCGCTTGCCGCCATTACTTATCCTGAATTTACACGCGCGGGAGTCGGCGGACTGATTAAATCATTCGTATTTGCATTTGCCGTAACAGGCCTGACATGGATACTTGGCAAAATGAAAATAAAACTGAAAATTTAAAATAAATATAAAACATAAAAAAATGGAAACAAATAATAACGAAACTTTTGTAATAATAGCAAAATTCACTACTGCGGCTGAAGCCAATCTTGCAAAATCCAAACTTGAAGCAGGCGATATTCAGTGCTTTGTCGATAATGAAAATTATCTGTATTCGCGTCCTTTGGGTTATGTGAATTTGCAGGTTTGGGAAAAAGATAAGGAACAGGCTTTGATGATATTGGGTTTGGATGCAACTTCATGCGAAGAAAAAGATGAAACAGACGATATCGCTGTTGTTTGTCCGTATTGCAATTCCAACAATGTAAGTTATGGAATAAACCGCAGCAAAGCAAATACTTTTTTTATAGTTGCAATGTTTTTTTTACAGTCATTGCCTTTTTACGATAAAAAACTTTATTATTGCAACGTATGCAAAAAACATTTCAAAACAGGGAAATAGTCGCTCCTTAAAAATAAAAAAATCAGCAATAATACAACATTATTTCAGTCGATTTTGTTTTGACATAAAAAGCAAGCAGCACGTCATCCTATGTTTGCAGAAAAAAACGGAATGATTAAATTTGCATCAATAAAAATAAAAATGAAAATAAACCAAATAATAATAAACGACAGAAAAAAGGGAAGGAAAAAAATTA
>JAIRKV010000239.1 GCA_031259935.1 Prevotellaceae bacterium
AATATAAAAACAATGACGAAATAGGACGTCTTGTAAATGCTTACAATTCGATGCTCGACAAACTTGCTGAAAACGCAGCAAAACTTGCTCAAACCGAACGCGAACACGCTTGGCGCGAAATGGCACAACAAATTGCGCATGAAATAAAAAATCCTTTAACGCCAATGATGCTTAATATTCAACATGTGATGCGTTTGAAAAAAAATAATGACCCGAATTGGGAAAAACATTTCGACAATCTGGCAAAATCTTTAATTGAACAGATAAATATTTTATCTATAACAGCATCAGAATTTTCGGATTTTGCGAAATTCACAAAAGTCGAACGTTACGATGTTGATGTTATCGAATTGTTAGAAAAACAGTTAACCGTATTCAAAGGATATGATAAAATAAAAATATCGTTACATGTTGATGGAGTGCGTCATAAAATAGTATCGGCTTTATACGAACAATTACAGCGAGTGTTTACAAATCTTATAAAAAATGCAATACAGGCAATAGGCGATGACAATGAAGGCGAAATAAAATTGTTTGCTTACGATTTGTCTAACAATTATTATTGTTTCAAAGTTCAAGATTCGGGAATAGGAATCGACAGAGAATTTCAAAAACATTTATTTCAGCCAAATTTCACAACCAAATCAAGCGGTACTGGATTAGGATTGGCAATTTCAAAAAACATTATCGAAAATATCGGCGGACGAATATATTACGCACTTTCGGAAGACGGCAAAACCTGTTTCGTCATTGAATTACCGATGAAAAACAGTTAAAAACTTGTTTAAATTCAATTAAAAAAACAACTGAATTGATCTTCTTAAAAGGTATTTAGTCATTCCTTAAAAAGCATTGAAATCATTTATAAATGTAAACTGTCGAATAAAATACCGTGTTTTACATATATACATGCTAAAAGTCGGCAAAACAGGAACAGTTTTTTTCTTCTTTTGCTTCGTCATTGCGAACTGCGAAGCAGGAAGCAACCGAAGCGCAGCGGATCTCAACGATTTAATCCAGAAGATTATTTGCCATTTTTTATTGTTTATTTTTCTGGATTGCTTCGTCGCTGCGCTCCTCGCAATGACGTGCTGCTTGCTTTTATGTCAAAACAAAACCGATAGAAATAATATCGCATTACTAATGATTTTTTTATTTTTAAGGAGCAACTATTTATTGATTGCCAAATACAAATCAGTTGATTACAAAAAAAATATTTTAAAGATTATTTGTAATTCGCAAATTTTGATTACCTTTGCAGCTCAAAATTTTAATAATTATATTAATAATCAAATTTTAGAACAAAAAATTATGTTGAATCATTATGAAACTGTTTTCATCGTAACTCCCGTTTTATCAGAAAGTCAGGTAAAGGAAACAGTTAAAAAATTTCGTAATTTTGTTACCGAAAACGGTGGCGAAGTAGTTTACGAAGACGATTGGGGCTTAAAAAAGCTGGCTTACCCAATTCAAAAGAAATCCACAGGATTTTATCACCTTATCGAATTTAAGGCGGAAGGTGAATTTATAAAAAAACTCGAAATTCAGTATCGCCGCGATGAGCGTATTATTCGTTTTTTAACTTTCAAAATGGATAAACACGCTGTTGAATATGCTGAAAAGAGAAGAAGTAACAAAACAAATTAAAAAGTAGGAGAACAGAAAAATGGCAGATGAAATCAGGTATTTAAATCCTACAAAAGCGGATGTAAAACGCAAAAAATATTGTCGTTTCAAAAAAGCAGGCATCAAATATGTTGACTACAAAGATGCGGAATTTTTGAAGAAATTTTTGAACGAGCAGGGAAAAATTCTTCCTCGCCGACTGACAGGAACATCGTTGAAATTTCAACGTAAAGTAGGACAAGCCGTAAAACGCGCTCGACATCTTGCTTTGCTTCCATTTGTAACCGATATGTTGAAATAATTTTAGGAGGATTGAAATGGAAATTATACTGAAACAGGATGTTGTAAATTTAGGTCATAAAGATGATATTGTAACCGTAAAAAACGGCTATGCAACAAATTATCTTATTCCGCAAGGCTTTGCAACAATGGCAACGCCTTCGGCAAAGAAGATGCACGCTGAAAATATACGTCAGCGAGCGCATAAAGAAGCAAAACTTCGCGATGATGCAACCGCACTGGCTGCAAAACTCGAAGGTTTGACAATTACCATAGGAGCAAAAGCAAGTTCAACAGGTAAAATTTTTGGTTCGGTTACGAACATTCAAATTGCAGATGAACTTGCAGCAAGAGGTTTTGAAATAGATCGTAAACAAATTGTAATTCTTGGCGATGAAAGTAATGTTAAAGAACTCGGAACTTTCGATGCCGAAATAAAAATTTATCGCGATATAAAATCTTCAATAAGGTTTGAAGTCGTTTCAGAATAGGTTTTTAGATTTTGTGTGAAAAGAGCATCATATGATGATGCTCTTTTTTTATTTTTGTATTGTCGAAATATTCATACGGTTACAATTTTCCTTCTATTTGTTTAACAATACTTTGTGCTGCAAGCCGAGCGGTTGAAAAAGCAATTTGCAGATTGTATCCGCCTGTGTCGGCATCAAGATTTAAAACTTCGCCTGCAAAATAAAGATTATCGACTATTTTGGATTTCATGGTTTTGGAATCTATTTCTTTTAACGATACGCCGCCGGCTGTAACAATGGCTTCGTCAAAAGTATTAAATCCCGATATTTCAAAAACAATATTTTTTAATGACTTGATAATCTTTTCTATATCTGTATCTGTAATTTGCTTTTGCAGTTTAATATTTGTTTTTTCTGCAAATGTTGTAATTATCTGTTGCGGCAATAATTTACAAAGTAAAGCATAATTTGTTTTTGCAGTTTGCATTTCGCGTGCTATGCGATTTTTCAGTTGCCCGTAATTTAAGGCGGGTTTCAAATCCAGTTTGAGTTCCACATGTTTTTTTGCCATTAATGCGCTAACGGCTTTTCGGCTTAATCGCAATGCCAATGCGCCTGTTATGCCTGTTCCGTTAAACTCGACTTCGCCAAATTCATCGTCAATATAATTATTATCAACATATAACGAAAGCGAAATATTTTTAAGTTGCAGTTTATTTAACTGCATATTATGATTTTTTATTTTGAGCGGAACGAGCGAAGGCTGCAGGTCGGTGACTGTATGTCCTGCCTGTTTTGCAAAGTTGTATCCATCGCCTGTCGAGCCTGTAAGAGGATAGGAGATTCCGCCTGTTGCAATCATAAAATATTTTGCTTCGATAACTTTTTCATTATTGCCGAAATCTACGTTCAGGCTGCCGATTTTATTGTTTTCGATATTCAATGATTTTACTTTTGCATTACAGATTATTTCTGCTCCTGATTTTTTCACCCATTTTACAAGACATTCGGCTACGTCCCACGCTTTGCCCGATTCGGGAAAAATGCGTTCTCCCCGTTCGGTAACAGTTTTTAATCCTAATGAATTGAAAAATTCAACAGTTTTGAAATTCGAAAAATTGCGTAATGCAGAATTCAAAAATCTGCTGTCGGGATAAACATGGGCAAGAAAATCGTCGTGCTGTTTTGTATTTGTAATATTGCATCTTCCTTTGCCTGAAATACGGATTTTGCGTGCGGGTTTTTCCATTTTTTCAATCAGCAAAACATTCAAACCTTTTTCTGCCGCTGTGCCGGCTCCGAGCAATCCTGCCGCTCCTGCGCCTGTTATTATTAAATCATAAGTTTGCATATTGCTTTTTTGGATAATTTTAAAAAAATAAACTGTAAAGTCATTTTATTACGAAACAATAAAATCATAAAAACCAGAATATCAGTAATTAAATGTTTGATATTTGTATGTTTCTATGACTTTTCACTGTATTTTATTTTATGACTTTTCAGATTATTTTTTACTGCTCCGTATAGAATCTAAAATTCTATACTTTTTCGGCTAATATTTCCTTCGCCAAATTAAGGATTGTCGGGTCGTCAATCGAAACAATTCCCCCATCGGGACCCTGTTCGAAATGAATACCTATAGAACTTCCTTCGTAATGTTTTCCCCCAAAATAATTACGAACAGTATCTACATTAATTCCTAATTTGTCTGCAATTCTTTGCGAACTGCCGCTTGGCAGTGCATCTTTAATCCTTCTTAATTCATTGAAGGTCAGTGTAATCTTCTCCATGGCTTATGTTGCTTTTATTTAGAAGTTATTTAATTTTTTTCGAAGATAAAACATATTTTTGATTCTGCAAAATTAATTGTTCTTTTTTAACTTTCAGCAGGTTTTTTTTCGCAATATAATTGTCCTGTTTCAAATCGAGTAATAATTACTGTTTCGCCTTTTTCTATAAATCCGTATTCGGCAATTGCGGTATATACTTCATTCGCAATAATTACCTTGCCTGATGGATTTAATGGCGTAATTGTTGTGCATATTGTTCCGATAAATGATTTATCGTCTGTTTCAACGCTCACAAAACCTTCATCTGCATTCAGTTCTGCATGTAATGAAATGCTTAAAATTCGGCTGCTCAGTATTTTTTTTCCGAAATAAATTATTCCTATTCCCGATATTAATATTGACGTAACAACCAGCGCAAGCGGTTTGGCGATAACGCCAATGTTAAATTCGTTCTCATATTTGAAAATATTATTGTCTATCATGCTCATTGTAAGTCCGATTATTATCAATATTATTCCTGAAATTCCGGCAATTCCCCAACCGGGAATTATAAATATTTCAACAAACAGAAGTATTAATCCTATTATAAATACGATGATTTCCCAGTTTTGTGCAAGTCCTTCGATATAAAGCGGAGCAAAATAAAATATTGCGCCAAATACGGCAGCGCCGAGCGGGAAACCAATTCCGGGCGTTTGAAGTTCAAAATAAATTCCGCCGAACATTAGCAGAATTAAAATGCCCTGTACTATCGGATTCAACAAAAAACTTATTATTCCATCTGCCGTTGAAGGTTTGTATTCAACTATTTGATAATTGTTTATGTTTGCTTTTTGCAATACTTGACTGATATTTTCGGCTTCGCCTTCGCAATAGCCGTTTTGAATTGCTTCCTGCGTAGTGAATGTAAGTACTTTTCCGTTTTCGATAATTCCTTCGATGGAAATTGCCGGATCAACCATTGCTTGTGCTATTTGCGGGTCGCGATGCCATATTTCTACTGTTTTTCCATCTTTGATAATTGTTTTTTTTCCATGTGCTTCGGCTGTTGCCCGCATCATCGAACGCATAAACGATTGATATTTATCGGGAAGCACTTCGCCCGTCTGGTCAACAACTGTTGCAGTGCCTATACTTCCGCCCGAATGCATGTAAATGCTGTCGCAGGCAATGGAAATGAGCGCTCCTGCCGATGCTGCCTGATTGTTTATAAAAACCATTACAGGAATTTTGCAGTTCAGTATTTTTGTCCGTATCGAGTCGGCGGCGGTAAGTTCGCCTCCATAAGTGTTTAACTGCATGATAATGTAATCGGCTTTTTGCTGTTCGGCTGTCGAAATGTTTTTACTTACAATACGCACGGCTAAAGCGTCTATTTCTCTGTTTAATTCAAATGTCCATATAATTTTTTGTTGAATGGAATCGGTTGTCTGCGACGCTGCCGATATTTGAATGCCTGTTATTAAAAATAAAAGTATTTTGAATGATTTCATTTTGAATTGTATTTAATATTTTACAAATTTATTTTCGTTCTTCTTATATTGCTGAAAATCATAAAACATCGGTCTGATTTGGCGGCTGCTTTCTTTCGGCTTGCTGCATTGTTCATAGATTTTGTCCAAACCTGATTCGTAAAGCCTGCCGCAAATTCGGTTTATTGTGCGCAGATTGTGTTCAATAGCCGTTTTGTCGCGTTTCAAACAGGCAATGTTGCTATCTTTTATTGGAAATAAATCCAGATTCAGCAATTCGCTAATCTGCAAATCGTTACTTTGTTGATTAAATGCTTTTTCAACATTACCCCATATTTCTTCGTTACTCTCTCTAATGCCAGCAGGAATAGCGGAATACACGATAAAAAGGTCATCAAGGTATGACATTTGTTTTGCGTATTCTATGCTTAATTCTGTCCAACTATTCATTGTATTTTAATTTTAAATTCTTCGTTCTAAAATTTCGGACTTTTTCCACATCGTTTGATTTATTTTTCAAAGATAATACAAATTTATTTACTCGCTCCTTTCCGAACAAAAAACCAGCAATGATACGACATTATTTCTGTCGGTTTTGCTTTGATACAAAAGTAAGCAGCACGTCAGTGCGAGGAGCGAAGCGAAGCAACCGAAGCGCAGCGCAGCTCAACGATTTAATCCAGACCTGTGCTTTGTGTTTTTTCTGGTTTAAAAATCGAATTAGTCCACGAATTACACGAATCTTTAAATTATTAAATGCCATTTTTAAGGATCTGACTGATTAAATCTTTATCGTA